>NZ_DBPF01000106.1:0-29139 GCF_002299355.1 Catenibacterium sp. UBA627 | reverse complement strand
AAACTTGACAGTAAGAACCCCACAGGCTTGCCCGTGGGAGTAGTCAGTTATTAGTGACTTGAATTAAATATACTTTTGATTTATAATCACCTTATATTCAGTGAAGAAGATTAAATAACGGACATTCATAGAGAGGTCATGGCTGGTGGAAATGACTAATGAGAAGTTATGGGACACTTTGGAGAATGCTTTAAAAAAGCACGTTGGTAACGTTATAACTAAATAAAGTGCATGATTTATTCATGAACTAAGGTGGTACCGCGTATAAAACGTCCTTAGATTGAGGGCGTTTTTTTATTGTTTAAAAAGGAGGAACCTATGAAATACAATAGACCAAGAGGGACAGTAGATATTACCCCTGAAAATTCAGAAAAATGGATTGAAATGGAACAGCTATTAAGAACTGTTGCAGCAAATTACAACGTAAAAGAAATGCGTACACCAATCTTTGAGCACACAGAACTATTTAGTCGAGCAGTTGGTGATACTACAGATGTAGTGACTAAAGAAATGTATACATTTAAAGATAAGGGAGATCGTTCTCTTACTTTAAGACCAGAAGGTACTGCTGGTATTGCGAGAGCTTATGTAGAAGATAAGATGTATGCTTTACCTGAAAAGCTACAGAAAGTTTACTATATGGGACCAATGTTCAGATATGAACGTCCACAAAATGGTAGACAGAGACAGTTCCATCAGTTCGGTGTAGAAATGTTAGGTGTTGAATCACCATATGTAGATGTTGAATGTATGCTTATGGCGGTGACTATCGTTGAAGCATTAGGTATTAAGAATATCAAATTGCATATCAACTCATTAGGTGATGATGAATCAAGAACTGCATATAGAGAAGCTTTAAAGGATCATTTCAGACCTGTGCTTAATGATTTATGTGAAGACTGTCAGGCTCGTTTTGAAAAGAACCCATTAAGAATTCTAGACTGCAAAGTCGATGCAAAAAATCCAGTAATGGCTTCTGCTCCTCGTACAATTGATTATTTAAGTGAAAAAGCGAAAGCACATTTCGATAAAGTCTGCAATTTATTAGATGATTTAGAAATCGAATATGTTGTAGATACGAATTTAGTAAGAGGATTAGACTACTATTCTCATACAGTATTTGAAATCATCAGTGATGATCCAAAGTTAGGAGCTGGCTCTACTATTGGTGGTGGAGGGCGCTACAATGGTCTTGTTGAAGAACTTGGAGGTCCTGCGACTCCTGGTGTAGGCTTTGCATTTGGTATGGAAAGACTAATGCTTGCATTAGATGATGAAGATGATGAAGAAAATGGTATTGATGTTTATGTTATGCCATTAGGTGATGAAGCAAGAGATTTAGCGATGCAGATCATCACAATGCTTAGAGCAAACGGCTTTACTTGTGATATGGATTATGCAGGTAGAGGCTTAAAAGGACAGTTCAAGTCTAGTGACCGTTTTGGTGCTCATCTTTCTATTATTATTGGTGAAGATGAAGTAAAGGGTGAATATGTAAATATCCGCTGCAATCATTCTAAAGAACAGAGTGAAGTTAAATTAGAAGATATCTTAAGTTATATTGAAAATCATTATGAAGGAGATCATGAACATGAATAGAACTCACAACAATGGAGAACTAAGAATCACTGATGTCAATAAAAAAGTAGAACTTATTGGCTGGGTAGCTAAAAAGAGAAACTTAGGTGCTTTAGTCTTTGTAGACTTAAGAGACCGTCATGGTATTACACAGGTAATATTTGATGAATCTTTCAATGAACAGTTAAAAGATGTTAAGAACGAATATATTCTTGATATCAAAGGTACTGTCGTAGAAAGAAGTTCTAAGAACCCAGATATGCCAACTGGTGATATTGAAATCCAGGCTGAAGAAGTAAAGATTGTCAATAAGGCTGCGACTACTCCTATGATTATTGCGGATGAAACTGATGCCTTAGAAGAAACAAGAATGAAATATCGTTATCTTGATTTAAGACGTCCAGCTCTTCAGAAGAACATCATAAGACGTGCTAAGATTGTCAGAGCTATTCATGAATATTTAGATAGTGAAGAATTCGTAGAAATTGAAACACCATATTTAAATAAATCTACACCAGAAGGTGCAAGAGACTTCTTAGTACCTTCACGTGTACATAATGGTTCATTTTATGCATTACCACAGTCTCCACAGTTATTTAAGCAGTTATTAATGGTAGCTGGTTTTGAACGTTATTATCAGATTGCTAGATGTTTCCGTGATGAAGACTTACGTGCTGACCGTCAGCCAGAATTCACTCAGGTGGACGTAGAAATGAGTTTCATGAATACTGATCAGGTGATTGGTATTGGTGAAGGCTTAATCAAGAAGGTTATGAAGGATGTTATGAATATTGATGTTCAATTACCATTTCCAAGAATGACATGGCATGATGCGATGGAAACTTATGGTATCGATAAGCCTGATACACGTTTTGATTTGAAACTCGTTAATTTAAATGAAACAGTGAAGGATGTGGACTTTGTCGTATTCAAGAGTGCACTTGAAGCAGGAGGACATGTAAAAGGTCTTAATGTCAAGGGGGAAGCAGATAACTATTCACGTAAGAAGATTGATGCTTTAACTGAACTTGCTAAGAAATATAAGGCTAAAGGTCTTGCTTGGTTAAAAGTGACTGATAAGGGTGTATCTGGACCTATCGCAAAATTCTTTACTGAAGAACAGATGAGCGCCTTATTAGAAAAGATGAATGCTGAGGTAGGAGATTTATTACTATTTGTGAGTGATACTCATTATATGGTTGTATGTGATGCTCTTGCAGCAATCAGAAATCATTTAGGTAAAGAATTAAAGTTATATGATCCTCGTCAGTTCAACTTCTTATGGGTTGTTGATTTCCCAATGTTTGAATATTCTGAAGAAGATGGAAGATACTATGCAATGCACCATCCATTCACTCGTCCAAAGGATTCTGATCTAGATAAGATTGATACAGATCCAGCAAACTGCTTAGCAGATGCTTATGATATTGTTTTAAACGGTTTTGAACTTGGTGGCGGATCTCAGAGAATCTATGAAGAAGAATTACAGGATCGTGCCTTCAAGGCTTTAGGATTCACACAGGAAAGAATTGATGCACAGTTTGGCTGGTTTGTGGATGCATTTAGATATGGTGCACCACCTCATGCTGGATTCGCATTAGGATTAGACCGTTTCGCAATGTTATTATGTGGATGTGATTCTTTAAGAGACGTTATTGCCTTCCCTAAGAATACAAGTGCAACTTGTCCAATGTCAAAAGCACCTACACCAGTAGATAATGATCAGTTAAAGGATTTAGGAATTGAGGTTACTGAATATGAATCAGAAGAGAATAAATAAAGTATTAGAAAAGATGGAAGAAAGAGGCATTGACTATTTATTAGTCGCTGACCCTGTTTCTATCGATTATTTATTGGATTATGTTAATCATCCAGGTGAAAGAATGTATGTCATGGTTCTTTCTTCTAAAGGAAATCATCAGTTATTCTTCAATAACTTATTCTATGTAGAAAAGGACTTAGGCATGCCTATTACTTGGTTTGATGATACAGATAATGCTCCAGCATTACTTGCAGATTATTTAAAGGATGCAAAAGTAATTGGTGTAGATAAGAATATGCCAGCACGTTTCTTGATTCCTGTACAGGATCGCGTCAATGCGAAATATGTTTTAGGATCACTATGCGTGGATGAAGTAAGAATGCAGAAGGATGATGAAGAAAAGGCACTTATGTTTAAAGCAAGTGAAATGAATGATACAGCAATGGCTGAAGTAAAAAGATTACTTGCAACAGATAAGACTGAAATTGAAATGGATGAAGCATTACTTGCTTACTACAAGTCATTAGGTGCATCAGGGCATTCATTTAGTCCAATCATGGGTTATGGTGCCAATGGGGCTAACCCTCATCATTCATGCGATGATAGCCGTTTAAAGCCAGGAGATTCTATTATCGTTGATATGGGATGTATCTATAAAGGATATTGTTCTGATATGACAAGAACATTCTTCTATAAAGAAGTATCCCAAAAGCAGAAAGAAGTATACAATCTTGTATTAAAGGCAAATGAAGCAGCTGAAGCTGCTATCAAGCCAGGTATGAAATTATCTGAAATTGATGCAGTCGCAAGAAATATCATTACTGAAGCAGGTTATGGTAAAGAATTCAATCATCGTTTAGGTCATTTCATTGGTAAAGATGTACATGAATTTGGTGATGTATCTTCTGTGAGTGATATTATCGCAAAGCCTGGTATGATCTTCTCAATTGAACCTGGTGTTTATTTACAGGGTGATTTTGGAGTTCGTATTGAAGACTTAGTTATGGTCACTGAAGATGGTTGTAAGGTATTAAATAGTTATCCAAAGGAATTAACTATAATTGAATAATTTATGTAGAAAGGATAGTTAGGATGTAGATTCTAGCTGTCTTTTTTGCTTGTTGAAAGATTTATTGAAAAAGTGAAATTTCAATCACTATACATTCAGTATTTAATATTATCGGAATCTTTTTTATTAACTATGTTAATTCATATATAGGTAGAATAATCTTTTTATATTGATTTTCAGTAATATGCTTGATTTTGGATGAAAGTTTTATTATTACCATAGTGTTCTTATTGAAAGGATAAGCATCTCGGTCGCCAGACTTTCGATGCTTATCCTTTTTTTCTTTCTATAGATTTATTGATCTTAAGAATATGATAAATGATTTATGAAATAAACAAAATAGATAGCGAAAAACTGCCTCTAAAAAGTTTACATCCTAAAAGTACTGCTAGGAGTTCACAACCCTGGCAGTTTTAAAACTTGAGTTAACCTCAAGTCTATTTAGTTACTTGATTTTTTCAGACCCTTTTTTGTGCTATTATATTAAATAAAGGAGTTTACTATGGAAATAAAAAAAGCAGATAGGGCTCATATAGATGAAATAATGAGTCTTTATAAAGATGCAAAGATATTTATGGATAATCATGGCAATAAAGATCAGTGGCCTTTAGGTTATCCTTCAAAAGAAATGATTACTAAAGATATAGATAAAATGTATTTATGTATGTATGAAAATCACATTGCGGCTGTTTTCTATTATGCGATAGAAGAAGATCAAGATTATAAGGAAATAGAGGGACAATGGCTCAATGATGCACCTTATGGTGTTGTTCATCGTGTTGTTTCTGCACATATTGTGAAAGGGGCCTGCAAGTTTATCTTGAACTGGGCTTATAGTCAGATTCCTAATTTAAAGATGGATACGGGAATCAAAAATATCCCTATGCAGAATTTATTAGAATCTTGTGGATTTAAACAGTGTGGGACAATAGTCAATACGCAAGGTATAACATGTCTTGCATATCAAAAAGGAGAAACAAATGAAATATAAATGTTTGATACTAGATCATGATGATACGATTGTAGATAGCACACGTACAGTGAACTTTCCTGCATTCCTAGACTCATTAAGTAAATTGCGCCCTGGTGTTACTATGACTTGTGAAGATTATTTTAAGTATAATTATAAGCCAGGATTTACTGCATTATGTTTTGATATACTTAAGTTCACTGAAGAAGAAATGCATATACAGGAAAACAACTGGCAGTCTTATATTCGTGGTCATGCACCAGTATGTTTTGATGGCATTCATGATTTATTATGGCGTTATGTGAATGAAGGTGGCACTATCTGTGTTATATCTCATTCAATGAAGCATACTATTATACGTGATTATAAGAATAATGATTTACCTGAGCCTTCTATTATATATGGATGGGAATTACCTCCTGAAAAGCGTAAACCATCTATTTGGCCTGTTGAAAGGATTATTGAAGAACTTCATTTAAATAAAGAAGATGTCTTACTTGTAGATGATTTATTACCAGGTATACAGATGGCACGAGATGCGCATATTGATGCATGTGGAGCTGGATGGGCTCATGATATCAAGGAAATCAAAGAAGATATCAAGAATAAATGTACTTATTATGTCGAGTCTGTAAAAGAGTTAGAAGACTTATTGTTTGAGGGAGAGTAAAGATGGAATTAGAAGCATTTTTATTAGTAAAAGAACCATTCAATGAAACAAGTGATTATATTAATCAGCCATTAGATGACAAAGTACGTCTTAATGCAGCTTTAAGTAATTTTATGTGGGAAGAAGCAGATGCATGTACTAAAAATCATACGGGAATGATTCATATCCATAAGGCAATTGAAACCATTCAGACAGACTGTCCTTTATTTGTAGAAGAAGTATGTTCAAACATTGATGAGAATGTTGTAGGAGTTTATATGAATGATGTCATTTATGAACCATCTTTTTATCAAACAATGGCCAAGATGATTGATCAGGATATGTTTCCTATTTATAACGTCATCTGGTTTGGTTTATATCCATTAGAAAATGGAGTAGGGGCTTATACGGATGGTCTTGAAAAGCTCGGCTATCATGAAATAGAAGTTTCTTCTATTGGGGAACCTATGGCTGTATTAGACTTCATTAAAGACACTGCACTCTATGTTATTATGAACAATGTGGTATTTAAAGATGGTGAAACTATTGGACTCACTATTGAACAGGTTTTGACTATTCATTTGGGTGAAAGTGAGATATTTGATACACCAACTTTTAGGATAGACGATCCTTTTCTTACCAATTTATGAAAATACTTTCATTTTTAAGTGATATCTATGTAATCATTATTTAATTTGTGTTAATATATTATCGAGGTGACAAAATATATGTATTATTTTATAGGTATTAAAGGTTCAGGAATGGCTTCTCTTGCGAGAATTCTATATGATTTAGGTTATGAAGTTGCAGGAAGTGATATTGATAAGTATATCTTCCTTGAAGATGGATTAAGAGAAAGAAATATTCCTATTTATTCATTTAACAAAGACAACATTAAAGACGGTATGGATGTTATTGTAGGGAATGCATTTGATCGATCTAATGAAGAAGTGGCTGCTGCAGAAGATAATCCTAATGTAACAATTCACCATTATTATGATTTCCTAGCTAAGCTTATGGATGATCATATTACTATCGGTATTGCAGGTACACATGGTAAGACTTCTACTACAGGTATGGCTTATCATTTGTTTAAAGATTATGATAAGACAAATGTATTAATTGGAGATGGTACAGGCTATGCTACTAAGGGTGCTAAGTATTTTATAGCTGAATGCTGTGAATATAAAGATCATTTCTTATGGTATCATCCAGATTATTCTTATATCAACAATATTGAAATGGATCATGTAGACTATTTCAAGTCAATGGAACAGTATGAACAGTCTTTTGAAAAATATGCCAACCAGGCAAAAAAGGCTATTGTCATCTGGGGTGATGATCCACATCTTCCACATTTGAATTATACAAAGAGAGTTGTAAAATTCGGTGTAAAAGACGGTAATGATGTTCAGGCTAAAAATGTGATTAATAATGAAAAAGGTCTTTCATTTGATGTATATATCTATGGTGATCTTTTTGGACATTTCACTTTACCATTCTATGGTATGCATACACTTTATAACACATTAGGTGTTATTACTTTAGGTTATCTTGAAGGTATGGACTTTGATTATATGCAGAGTCAGTTAAGTACATTTAAGGGAACTAAGAGACGTTATGCAGTGAAAGAAGTAGGCAATAACGTATATGTTGATGACTATGCACATCATCCAACAGCTATTAAATATGTAATTGAAGAAACAAGAACACGTTTCCCTGGTAAGCAGATTGTTGCGGTTTATCAGCCAGATAGATATTCACGTGGCTTAAGATTTGCGAAGGATTATGCACGAATCATGGATACAGTTGATCATCCATATTTTGTAGATTTCCCTAAAAATGCGCCAAAAGAACCAGGAATCGATATTGATGTCAGTGTTATTACTAAGAACCTACCTCGTTCTAAAGTGGTCACTGAAGATGAAGCAGGTGCAAAAGAATTGGCTCAATATGATAATGCAGTATTCTTATTTATGAGTCCTAAGGATATTTATAAGTTAGAAGATTTAGTTATTAAGGAAAAAGAAAAGGCATAGGAGGACATCCCATGGATATCTTAACAATTTGTCTATGTATTCTAGTGCTCGCTGGTGTATTTGCATTAGTGTCTCTAGGAGTATTTCTTATCCATGCACTTACAACTTTAAAGGATGTCAGTCATTTGGCACAGCATTTAGAAACAACAGTTTCTAAAGTAAATGTTACAGTGGATGATATTAACTATAAAATGGATAAGCTCAATGAACCTATCAATGTGGTAAGTGGTATTTTTAATAGGAAGAGATCAGGCGCAGGTGTTTTAGGAACGGTACTAGGCTTGAAAAATATCTTTAAGAAAAAATAGGAGGTATAATTATGAAATTCGGAAAAGTATTATTCGGAGTAGGATTAGGCGTTTTAGCTGGTTTATTATTTGCACCTAAGAAAGGTAGCGAATTAAGAGAAGACATCAAAGCTAAATCAAAATCTACTTATGACTGTTTAGCAAGTCTTACTAGAGAAGATGTTGAAGCTAAATTAGGAGAAACAATTGAAAATATTAAAAAGTCAGTAGATGAATTTGATCCTGATGATTTTAAAGAAACTACTAAAGAAAAAGTAGATGAAGTACAGAAAAAGTTAGAAATTCTAGCAGAAAAAGTAAAATCTAGTGAAAAATTTGATAAGGTGAAAGGTTCAGTTGTCGAAGTAACTGGACGTGTGAATCAGAAAATTGCTGAAGTGAAAACAATGATTAATGATAAGGCTGCCATGATTGATGATGATGTGATTGATCAGCAAATTGATGATGTTGAAAAACAGCTAGATGAAATGATTGAGGAAATCAAGGACTAGTATGAAGAAGAAAGTAACAATCTATGATGTTGCAGAAGCAGCTGATGTTTCACTTGCAACAGTTTCAAGAGTAATTAATGGTTCAAATGTTGTAAAGCCTGCAACAAGAGAACGTGTACTTGAAACAATTAAACGACTCGATTTCAAGCCTAATCAGATTGCAAGAGGTCTTGCAACTAGTAAAACTACAACTATTGCAGTTGTATTCCCACAGTCACTATTTGGACATGTAAAAGATATGATTGGTGGTATTGGAGATACTGGACGTACTTTAGATTTCAATATCATTATATATACAACTGATGAACTTGGTTTAGGTAATCCGATTGAAGAAGTAATTGAGAAAGTTATTAAATCAAGAGCTGATGGGATTGTATTATTCAATAATAACTGTATTAATAAAGAAATTGATCTCATTAAAAAATACCGTATTCCTGCAGTTGTTGTTGGATATAAGATTTCTGATGAAGATATCTGTTCTGTATATGTTGATGCAAAGAGTATTGCATATGATATGACTAAACAATTTATTGAACAGGGTAAAAAGGATATCTGCTTTGTAAGAGCAACTCAAAACTTAGTTGATTTAAATGATTTTGCGAAGGGTATTGAAGAAGCATTTAAAGATAGTGGTGTATCACTTCCTGAAGATTATATTGTGGATGTTTCTAACCATTATGAAGAAAGCTATCCTCAATTAAAGGAATATTTTGATACTCATAAGCATGATGTTGTTTTAACAGGCTATGACAAGGAAGCGGTCGCTGTTGTCAATGCAGCAATTGATCATGGTATCAATGTACCTGAAGATATGCAGGTTGTTGGTATGATGGATACAAGTTATGCTAATATTTGTCGTCCACCTCTTACTACTATTCATGTACCTGTATATGATATGGGTGCTATCGCAATCAGACTTCTTACAAAGATTTTAAATCATGAAGAAATTGATGAAGCAGAAGTGCCAATGCACTATGCGTTCATTAAGCGTAATACAACTAAATAACCAAAGAAGGATGCTGAGGCATCCTTTTTTACTGGTTTAGAATGTGCTAAAATAGTATGGGTCATTATAATTACTGGGAGGATTATATATGCTTAAAAATCAGTCTGATACTGCAAATATATTACGAGAAAGAAGCAAACTCAATAAGCGCTTGGCTTATGAAGGCTTACTTGTTGGTATCGTGTCAGGTGCTGTCTGTATCGTTTATCGTCTTGTTTTATCAAATGCAGAATCTATCTATTTTACTATAAGGGACTTTGTCGCACATAACGTGTCTTATTGGCCTTTGTGGATCATTGGCCTTATTGTATTAGGTCTTATAATTTCAGTCTTTTTAAAGTGGGAGCCTATGATTGGAGGCTCTGGTATTCCACAGCTAGAAGCAGAAGTACAGGGACGTATTGATGAATGCTGGTGGAGAGTCTTACTTGCAAAATTCTGTGCAGGTGCACTTGCACTTGTAGGCGGCTTATCATTAGGGAGAGAAGGTCCAAGTATCCAGCTAGGTGGTATGGTTGGTAAAGCTCTTGCGAAAAAAGGAAAACGTGTAAAAACTGAAGAACGTTATTTAATGACAGCAGGTGCCGCAGCTGGCTTATCAGCCGCATTCAATGCACCTCTTGCAGGTATCATGTTTGCTTTAGAAGAAGTTCATAAGAACTTCTCTACAAGTGCACTTGTTTCTGTAATGATTGCATCTATTACTGCGGATTTCTTAAGTAGAAATATCTTTGGGTTATCACCTACTTTAGCTTTCTCAATCAAAGAGACATTCCCTTTAAAGAATTATTTCTGGGTTATTATTCTCGGTATTGTCGCTGGTATATTAGGTGCTTTCTATAATAAGGTTACAATGGGAACTATTAAACTTTATAAGAAAACACCATTCTTAAAGAAACATCAAAGAGTCATTATACCCTTGGTGTTATCTGGAATTTTAGGATTTTATTGTCCACTTGTCATGGGTGGAGGACATAAACTTGTAGAATATCTCAATGAACCAAATCTTGTTTTATCTACTCTTGTCTTATTGTTTATATTAAAATTATTGATTTCATGTGTTTCATTTGGATCAGGTGCGGCTGGAGGAATCTTCTTTCCATTACTCATTCTTGGAAGTCTGATTGGTGCAAGTGTAGGTAAGGTTGCTATTATGTGTGGTGTTCCTTCTGAGTATTTTATGAACTTCATTATTATGGCAATGGCTGCTTACTTTAGTGCCATTGTAAGAGCACCGATTACTGGTATTGTGCTTATTGCGGAAATGAGTGGAACTTTAAAGATGCTCCTACCAATTGCGTTAGTATCCTTTGTTTCTTACTATGTCGCCAATCTTTTACATAGCGAACCAATTTATGAGAGTCTTTTAACAAATCTTTTAAACAATCAGCCTTATCATTCTATGGATGAATATGCGGATAGTAAGGAGCTTATTGGCTATACAGTTGGCCTTGGTTCAAAAACTTGTGATCAGTATATTAAGGATTTGCAGCTGCCACGCCGCAGTTTGATTGTTTCCGTTATTCGTGGTGGAGAAGAAATCATTCCAAAAGGGGATACTAAGCTTATTTCAGGAGATCGTGTCATTGTCTTAGTAGATGCATTCCACCTTGATGAGACGAAACTGATGTTGGAAAGTGTCTTTACAAGCTGATATTGACAAACATCATGAATTCATGTAGACTTTTAATTGCGATGAAGAAGACAAGTAATTCATATGCGCTGGTTTAGAGAACTTATGGCTGGTGAAAATAAGAGCAGCAGTATGAACGAATACACTTTGGAGCTTCTAGATGCAAAGTCTAGACGGTGAGTACACCGTTATCAACAAGAGAGCATGTCTATGACATGAATAAAGGTGGTAACGCGAGAATTCGTCCTTTGGATGGATTCTCTTTTATATTATAGGAGGAAATTATGACATTTTATGATGAATTAGTGTGGCGTGGCCTCATTAAAGATGTAAGTTCTGAAGACTTAAAAGATAAGTTAAATGCAGGAGGAATGACATTCTATATTGGTACTGACCCAACTGGGGATTCTTTACATATTGGACATTTCTCATCTTTCTTAATGTCTAAGAGATTAAAGGATGCAGGTCATCATCCAATTCTTTTAGTCGGTGGTGCAACTGGACAGATTGGGGATCCAAAGCCAACAACTGAAAGACCAATGATCACAAAAGAACAGGTACAGCATAACTTCGACTGCTTAAAGAAGCAGGCTGAAGACTTATTCGGTTTTGAAGTAGTCAATAACTTAGATTGGTCTAAGGATATAAATTTCATTGACTGGTTAAGAGATTATGGTAAATATTTTAATATCAACTACATGTTATCAAAGGATATTATCAAAAGAAGATTAGATGAAGGAATCACTTTCACTGAATTCTCTTATATGATTATGCAGGCAATGGACTTCTATTACCTACATGAAAATAAAGGCTGTGATTTACAGGTTGCTGGTCAGGACCAGTGGGGTAATATTACTGCAGGTATTGAATTAATTAGAAAGAAGACTGGTGATGAAGCATATGGATTCACTATGCCATTACTTACTAAGAGTGATGGTACTAAGTTTGGTAAATCAGAAGGAAATGCAATCTGGTTAGACAGAGAAAAGACTTCACCATACGAGATGTATCAGTTCTTCATTAATAGTGAAGACAGCAAAGTTATTGATTACTTAAAATATCTCACTTTCTTATCTAAAGAAGAAATTGAAGCATTAGAAGAATCAAATAAGAATGAACCACACTTAAGAAAAGCACATAAAGCACTTGCGAAAGAAGTTATTACTTTCATTCATGGTGCAGATGCTTATGAAGAAGCTGTCAACATTTCTGAAAAATTGTTCAGTGGTGATATCAAGAGCATGACTTATGAACAGGTAAAACAGTGCTTCAATGGTGTGCCAAGTATTGATGTCACTGAAGATGAACAGATTTTAAATGTATTAGTAAAAGCAGGTGCTGCTTCTAGTAATCGTGAAGCAAGACAGTTCGTAAAAGGTGGAAGTGTTCTTGTAAATGGTGAAAAGGTCACTGATGAAAAGTTTGTTGTATCTAAAGATAATGCTTTTGGTGGCAAGGTGACTGTTATTAGAAGAGGTAAGAAGAAGTACTTCGTTATTAATCATATCTAAGCAGACAATAGTCTGCTTTTTTTAGGAAGGATGTGAGTAGATGGATGGTATTATTTTAATTAATAAACCACAGGGTATGACAAGTCATGATGTCGTTAATTATGTGAGACGTATTATGCATACTAAAAAAGTAGGACATTGTGGCACACTAGACCCTTTGGCGACTGGTGTTTTAGTTATTGGTATTAATAAAGCCACTAAAGCAATGCAGTTTTTAATGAGTGAAGAAAAAGAATATCGTGCGACCCTTAAACTTGGCAGTGCTACAGATACATATGACTCTGAGGGTAAGGTTCTAGAAACTAAGCCTTTTACTGGTTATGATCATCTAGATGAAGTACTATCTTCTTTTAAAGGAGATTCTATGCAGAAGCCTCCGATGTATTCAGCTATTAAAATTAATGGTAAGAAGCTCTATGAATATGCCAGAGAAGGTATAGAAGTAGAAGTTCCAGAAAGGCCAATAACTATTTATAAACTTGATTTAGTCAATGCACATGATGATGAAATAACTATAGATGTTAAGTGCTCTAAAGGAACATATATCCGTTCTTTATGTGTAGATATTGGGAAGGCATTAGGCTATCCTGCTCATATGACTGCATTAGTAAGAAATCAGTCAGGGCATTTCACTATTGATCAGGCAGTGACTTTAGTTGAACTTGAAGAAAACAATGGACCAGTGATTCCGTTAGAAGAAGTATTCTCTTATTATGATTCTATTGTCGTAGATGAAAGAATTGTCATGACTGGTCAGAAAATCAAGAGTGACATAGATCATAATGTGGCTGTTTATTCAAAGGAAGGTAAGTTACTTGCAATATATGGCCCAGATGGAAAAGGTTCTTTAAAGAGCTTGAGGGGGCTTTTCTAATGAAGGTCATAAAAATGGAAGAGGCGAATTTAAAAGAACCTCTTTCTCTTGCAATTGGCTTTTTTGATGGTTTACATCTTGGTCATATGTCTTTGATTAATGAAGTATTGAAATATAAAGGAGAAACAAAAACAGCTGTCATGAGCTTTGATGTGCATCCTTTATGTGTCTTAAAGGGTGAAAAGAGACAATCAATTATCACTTTAGAAGAGAAAAAAGAGCTTCTAGAAGAAATGGGGATTGATTATCTCCTTGTTATTCATTTTACTAAGGAAGTAGCAGCATTAAGTCCACAGGCATTTATTGATGAATATTTAAATAAGCTTCCTTTGAAAAGACTTGTATGTGGTTATGATTTCCATTTTGGTGTTCATAACAGCGGTAATATAGAAGATCTGAAAAAACAGTCATTTGATCTTATTGTGAAAGATGCTGTTATGTATAATGAAACGGAAAAAGTATCCTCAACTCTTATTAAGAAACTGATGGATCAGGGAATGATTGAAGAAGTCAATACATTGCTTGATAGACCTTATCAAGTAAAGGGAACAGTTATTCATGGTAAACAAAGAGGACGCTTGATTGGCTTTCCTACATTAAATATTGATTATGGCATGAAATACTTACCTAAAAGAGGGGTATATGGCACAATTGTAGAAATCAATCATCGTTATTATATAGGAATGGCGAATATTGGTATGAATCCTACATTCAATGATATCAATCGTCTTTCATTAGAAGTCAACGTTTTTGATTTTGATGAAGATGTGTATGGTAAAGAAGTAGAGGTTACTTTCTATTTATATAAGCGTGAAGAAACTGTTTTTAATGGATTAGAAGGACTAAAAACACAGTTAACAGAAGACAAGAAATATTTAAGTCAAGTCATGAAAAAGTATTTGACTTTATATCAAAATAGTGTAGAATAAGCCTTGCAACAATGTCTAGGATATTTGTACCTCTTACATCTAGCTTGGATATTGCGAAGAGTATAATTTAGGAGGAAAACATAATGTTAACTAAAGAAGAAAAAGCTAAGATCATGGCTGAATATGGTCGCGTAGAAAAGGATACTGGTTCTCCAGAAGTTCAGATTGCATTATTAACTGCTGATATCAACAAGTTAAACGGTCACTTCAAACAGCATCCAAAGGATAATCATTCTAACAGAGGTCTTTTAAAGAAGATCGGTAAGAGAAGAGACTTATTAAAGTATCTTAAGAGTGAAGATCTTGATAGATATACAGCTTTAACTGATAAGTTAGGATTAAGAAGATAAAAAACAAAAGCCCTATGGGGCTTTTTTTCATGTCTCTGTCAAATAATTGTTTGTGTAATAGTTGATTTATGATATAATTTTGAAGAATATGAGGTGAATTTATGGCAAAACAAATTTTTAGTATGGATTTCTATGGTAAGAAAATCCAGGTTGAAGTCGGTGAAATGGCTAAACAAGCAAACGGCTCTTGTTTAGTAAGATATGATGATACAGTCGTTCTTTCTACAGCATGTGCAGGGAAAGAACCAAAAGATGTAGATTTCTTCCCATTAACAGTAACTTATGAAGAAAAGTTATATTCTGTAGGTAAGATTCCAGGTGGATTCTTAAAGCGTGAAGGCCGTCCTAGTGAACATGGTACATTAACTGCAAGAATGATTGATAGACCTATCCGTCCATTATTCGCAGATGGTTTCAGAAATGAAGTACAGGTTGTTAATACTGTACTATCAGTTGATCAGGAAGCAACTCCAGAAATGGCAGCAATGCTTGGTGCATCAATTGCATTATGTATTTCTGATATTCCATTCAATGGTCCAATTGCAGGTGTTAACGTAGGTTTAATTGATGGTGAATTTACTGTCAACGCAGGACCTGAAGATATGGCTAGAAGTGAAATCAACCTTGAAGTAGCAGGTACAAAGGATGCTATTAACATGGTTGAAGCTGATGCAAAAGAAGTTGACGAAGAAACAATGTTGAATGCATTGATATTCGGTCATGAAAAGATTAAGGAATTAATTGCTTTCGAGGAACAGATTGTAGAAGCTGTTGGCAAGGAAAAGATTGATGTTCCACTATTTGCATTAGATGAAAATATTGTTTCTAGCGTAGAAGCAATGGCTAAGGAAGAAATGATCAAAGCCATTTCTATTCCTGGTAAGCTTGAAAGATATGCTGCTATTGATGAATTAGATGCTAAGGTTGTAGAATCTTTTGAAGAAAAAGAATATGCAACTGCTGAAGAACATGATAAGACTATTAAACAGGTTAAGATGGTTCTTGGTGATCTTGAAAAAGAAGAAGTAAGACGTCTTATTACTGAAGAAAAGGTAAGACCTGATGGTCGTAAAGTAGATGAAGTACGTCCGTTAGACGCACAGGTGGATTTATTACCACGTGTACATGGCTCTGCTATGTTCACTCGTGGCGAAACTCAGGTATTATCTGCCTGTACACTTGGTGCATTAGGTGAAGTTCAGAAAATTGATGGTCTTGGAATGGAAGACCAGAAACGTTTCATGCATCATTATAACTTCCCACCATATTGTGTAGGCGAAACAGGAAGAATGGGTTCTCCAGGCAGAAGAGAAATCGGCCATGGTGCTTTAGGTGAAAGAGCCTTAAGACAGGTTATTCCTTCTGAAACAGAATTCCCATATACAATCAGAGTTGTTGCTGAAGTATTAGAATCTAACGGTTCTTCTTCACAGGCTTCTATTTGTGCATCAACTATGGCTTTAATGGCTGCTGGTGTTCCAATTAGTAATCCAGTGGCTGGTGTCGCTATGGGTCTTGTTAAAAAAGGCGAAAACTATACAATCTTAACTGATATCCAGGGTATGGAAGACCATCTTGGTGATATGGATTTCAAGGTTGCAGGTACAAAGAACGGTATCTGTGCATTACAGATGGATATCAAGATTGATGGTATTACTAAAGAAATTCTACAGGAAGCATTAGCTCAGGCAAAGGTTGCAAGAGGACAAATCATGGACTGCATGATGTCAGCAATTAGTGAACCTAGAGATCACTTAAGTCCATATGCTCCTAAGGTTGCTATGATGAAGATTGAACCTGAACAGATTAAAGATGTAATCGGTAAGGGTGGAGATATGATCAATAAGATTATTGCGGAAAGTGATAATGTTAAGATTGATATTGATGATGAAGGTAATGTTACTATCTATCATTACTCTCAGGAAGCCATTGACCATGCAATGGGTATGATCAAGGATTTAACTAGAAAAGTTGAAGTAGGCGAAATCTTCGATGGTAAGGCTGTAAGAGTTGAAGAAAAGTATGCATTTATTGAATTATTCCCTGGTACAAATGGATTCTTACATGTAAAAGATGTTGCTTGGGATAGAACAAATAAAGTCAGCGATGTGATCAATCTTGGCGATACAGTAAAGGTTAAAGTAACTCAGATTACTGATAAGGGTGTGAATGTTTCTAGAAAAGCATTATTACCAAAACCAATCGTTAAACATGAAGCACCTGCTGAGGAAAAGAAATAATGAAAGTTATTCTTGCAAGTACTTCTCCTAGACGAAAAGAACTGCTTGAAAGAGAAGGCATTGATTTTATTATCGATGCCTCTTCTATTACTGAATATCTTGATTCGTCTCTAGAAATAGAAGAAAGACTTAAGAAACTCGCATATGATAAAGGTATTTCTATTCATGAGAAATATCCTGATGATGTTGTAATCAGTGCTGATACAACAATCTATCATAATGGAAAGATTATTGGTAAAGCTCACAGTGCTCATGAAGCAAGAGAAATTCTTGAATCATTAAGTGGTGATACACATAGTGTGTTTACATCAGTAGCTGTATTCTATAAAAATCAGGTTTGTACATTTGTAGATGAAACAAAAGTTACATTCAAGAATATCAATGATATGATTGATGATTATCTTTCTATTGATGAATGGAAGGGTAAAGCGGGTGCTTATGCGATTCAGGGTATTGCAGGAAAATTCATTGAAGAAGTGCAGGGAGATATTGATAACGTCATTGGACTCCCAGTAAAGCATGTAATAGAAGTCATTGAAACAATGATTGAGAAGCCATTATAGGCTTCTTTTTTTATGCTTACATGTAAGCGCTTCATATTTATATTGAAAACGCTAACAATTTAATTTATAATAGAGAGTGGGATTTACATAAGGAGGAAATATCATGAATTCAAAAGTTAAAAAAATTGCGCTATTGTCTGGCGGAGGAGATTGCCCAGGCTTAAATGCGGTAATCAGAACAATCACTAAGATTGCGATTGAAAAATATAATTGGGAAGTCATTGGCTTTGTATATGGTTATCGTGGATTGTATAATAATAATTATGTTGAATTAACTGTAGACAAGGTAGAGGATATATATAAGGAAGGCGGAACTATTCTTTATAGTTCTAATAAGGATAACCTATTCGATTATCTTGTAGATGATGGAAATGGTGGGAAAGTAAGAAAAGACGTAAGTGATGTAGGCGTTGAAAATCTTAAGAAAGATGGTGTTGATGTATTAGTTGTATTAGGTGGCGATGGTACATTAACAAGTGCTAGAGATTTCAGCAGAAAAGGTGTCAATGTCATTGGTGTACCAAAGACTATGGATAATGACCTTACTTCTACAGATTTAACATATGGGTTCATCAGTGCGATGAGTGTTGGTACTGAATTCATAGATCGTCTTCAGACTACTGCAAAATCACATCATCGTGTCATCTGTTGTGAATTAATGGGTAGAGAAGCTGGATGGATTTCATTGTATGCAGGTCTTGCAGGTAATGCGGGTGTTGTATTGATTCCTGAAATTCCATTTACTATTGAAAATATTGCGAAAGCAGTTAAGAAACGTGATGAAGCAGGTCTTCCATATACTGTTATTGCAGTAGCTGAAGGTGCTAAGTATGCAGATGGTACAAAGTCAATCGGCAAGATTGTAGAAGATTCACCAGATCCAATTCGTTATTCTGGACTTGCTGCAAAGGTAGCTGATGATCTAGAAAAAGTCATTCCTAATCATGAAGTACGTTCTGTCAATCCGGGTCATATTATCCGTGGTGGTGATATTGATGCATATGACAGAATCTTATCTATCAGATTTGGTAATAAGGCATGTGCTATGATTGATGAGGGCTTATTTGGAAATGTTGTATCATTAAAGGGTGGCAACATGGAATATACTTCACTTGAAGAAGTAATCGGTGATGCGAAGTTTGGTAAGCAGAAGCTTGTTGATCCTAATGGAGATCTTGTTCAGGCTGCTAAAGCCATGGGCGTATCATTTGGTGATGAATAATAAGACAAGAACCTTACATTTTGTAAGGTTTTTTAATTATGTTGACAGATAGTCTAATTTTGATAAAATGGAAACTCAAGGAGGCAAAAATGATAGAAGAACTTATTGAAGAAGGCCAGTATCAAGTCGCATTAAGTCGTTTGACAGATATGGATGACGAGATGACTAGATATTATCGTCTTGTATGCTTGAATGCATTAGAAGATTATCAAAGATGTATGCAGGAAGGGGCCGTTGCGAAAATGCAGGCCAATAACACTTATTATGAAGTGACTGCTTTATATTTAAATGCTTTAAAAGAACTTGAAGAATATGAACAGGCAATTAATATTCTTATTGAAGAATTATCCATGCCTTATATCCCTCAGCAGTATGAAAACTTATTCAATGCGGTTTATGATGAAATTATTCTTATGAAGCAGGAAAAGAATTACCAGCTAGAAAACAAGAGTACCATTATGTCTGCACAGGAAATTGGTCGTCTGCTTGATAGAGATGAAGTGAATGATGATTTGATTTATATGGCACTTGATCAATTGCAGCAGTTAAACATCCGTATGATCATTCCTGAAGTAGGAAGATTCTTAGAAAATCCTTATAAGTCATCTTTTGCGAAGACACTTATTATGGAAATCTTGATTGATCAACAGGTGGATGAAGAATTCACTGTAGTGAAAGGTGATGAAACATATTACTTTAATGGCTCTTATAGTCCTTTAGTATTAGAAAGAGAATGTTACATATTGATTGGTAAATCTCTTTCAAGAGTATTAGAAGATCATAATCCTACGCTTCTCTCACAATGTCTCGATTATTTGGAATATTATCTTTATACTCTCTATCCTAAAGATATTATGCCAGAAGACTGTGACCTAGTTGCAGCAACTATACACTATTATGTTGCGACTTTACAGAATATACCAGTCGATCCATCTGATATAGAAATTGATTACAATTGCGATTTATCAGACATTGAAAAAGAAATCTTAGCACTCAAACAATTAGAGTGTTAAATTGTTGCATTGCATGAATCTTTCATGTATAATAGCAATTGCAAATAGTAAAGGAGATTAAGAAATGAATACAGAAGTTAAAAAACTTGAGAAATCAATGGTTGAAATCAAAGCCGTTTTCGATACAGAAGAATGGGCAGCAGCTCAGGAAAAGGCTTTAAATAAGTTAGCTGGTTCAGTTAAGTTAGATGGTTTCAGAAAGGGACATGCTCCAAAGAATTTAATAAAAGCTAAGATTGGTGCTAAGGCATTAAGAGAACAGGCTGTTGAAGAAATCTTAAGCGAAAACTATGCTAAGATCTTCATTGACAACAATGTAACTCCAGTTGCTCAGCCAACTGCAAACGTTGTTAAGTCTACTGAAACTGAATTAGAAGTAACTTTCACTTGTCCAGTTAAACCTGAATTCGAATTAGGTGAATACAAAGGATTAGAAGTTAAGAAGACTCAGGTAAGAGTAACTAAGAAAGATGTTGAAGAAAGATTAAATGACTACCAGAAGCAGTTTGCTGAATTAGTAGTTAAAGAAGAAGGAACAGTTGAAGAAGGCGATACAGCTGTTATCGATTATGAAGGTTTCAAAGATGGTGTTGCTTTTGAAGGCGGAAAAGCAGAAAACTATTCACTTGAAATCGGTTCTCACTCATTCATCCCTGGATTTGAAGAAGGTCTAGTTGGTATGACTGCTGGTGAAGAAAAAGAAATCAACTTAACTTTCCCTAAAGAATATCATGCAGCTGATTTAGCAGGTGCTGATGTAGTATTCAAGGTTAAAGTTCATGAAATCAAAGCAAAGGTTTTACCTGAAATTGATGATGAATTAGCAAAAGATGTTAACATTGAAGGTGTTGAAACATTAGAACAGTTACAGGAAAAGATCAAAGATCAAATCAGAACTACGAAGAAGGCTGAAGCTGAAAACAAGTTCAACGAAGAAGTAATTAAGGCTGTTGTTGCTAACAATACAATCGATGTACCAGATGCAATGGTTGATAGCGAAGTTATGAACATCATTAACGAAATCAACCAGAACTTATCTCAGCAGGGATTAAACATTGAATTATACACTAAGATGACTGGTAAGACAATGGATGATATCAAGGCTGATGTTAAGGATCAGGCTGAAGAAAGAGTTAAGTTAAACTTAATCCTTGATAAGATCGTTAAGGCTGAAAACATTGAAGTGACTGATGCAGAAATGGAAGATGAAATGAAAGAAATCGCTACATACTACAACATGCCACTTGAAGAAGTTCAGAAGGTTCTTGGTGGTCAGGAACATGTATTAAAGGGTGATTTAACTCACAGAAAGGCTCTTCAGTTAATAAAAGATAATGTGAAATAAGACGCCTATGCGTCTTATTTTTTCTAAGAAAGGAGAAATAGGTTATGGAAAATTTAAATGTGACAGTTGATCTTCCTGTTATTTGTACGCGCGGTATGCTTGTATTTCCAGGACATGAATTGTCTTTAGATGTAGGACGTACATTTTCCTTAAATGCAATGGATCTATCTGTTAGTCAGCATGATTCTAATATTGTATTAGTGTCACAGATCCATCCTTTAGAAGAAGAAATAAATTTTGACATGGTTTACCACCATGCCACACTTTGTAAAATTACAAAACGTATTAAAAAAGATAATCATGGTACTATCAAGCTTACTGTAGTAGGTGAAAAGCGTGTTGAATTAGAATCACTTTATACTGAAGGTGAATGCTATTATGCAAAGGTACGCTATTTAGAAGATATCCATGGTGATCAAAATGAAGAAATTGCTTTAGTACGTAGAATTACTGAACAGATGCAGTCGATGAATGGGGCAAGTCAGCTATTACCTAGAGAATTGATTGCAAATATTACTAACGGCTTATCAGCAAGTGAACTTGCTGATACTATCGGTCATTATATTAACTCTGAACTTGTTGAAAGAGAAAAGATTCTTGCCGAGCCTGATGTAAATAAGCGTCTTTTATTAGTTCTTGCATGTATGCAGAAAGAAAAGGCAATAAATGAAATTGAAAATTCTATCAATAATCGTGTTAAGAAGAGTATTGATGAAAACCAGAAAGAATTCTATTTAAGAGAAAAGCTTAAAGCGATTAAAGAAGAATTAGGTGATACACCTAATGGTGAGGATGAAGTTGAGAGATTCCGTTCTATGATCAAAGATAATCCTTATCCACAGAATGTTAAAGATAAGTTGACTGAAGAGTTAGCACGTTATGAAATGATGCCTTCTACTTCACCTGAAGCCAATGTTGTTCGTACATATCTTGATTGGATGACTAAACTTCCTTGGTTTGAAATGACTGAAGATAATCAGGATATAACTAAAGTAGAACAGATCCTTGATGAAGATCATTTTGGTTTAAAGAAACCTAAAGAAAGAATTTTGGAACAACTTGCTGTAAAACAGATGACCCAGTCTTTAAAGGCACCTATTATCTGTTTAGTAGGCCCACCAGGTGTTGGTAAGACTTCTATTTCTAAATCTATTGCACGTGCATTAGATCGTAAATTTGTGAAGATTTCTTTAGGTGGTGTCACTGATGAATCAGAAATCAGAGGACATCGTAGAACTTATTTAGGTTCAATGCCGGGTAGAATTATTCAGGGTATGAAAAAAGCTGGTGTCATGAATCCTGTCTTCTTACTTGATGAAATTGATAAGATGGCAAGTGATTATAAGGGTGATCCTACAAGTGCGATGCTTGAAGTATTAGACCCTGAACAGAATTCTATGTTCTCAGATAACTATATTGAAGAACCATATGATTTATCACAGGTTTTATTTATTGCGACTGCAAATGATTTAGGAGGTATTCCAGAACCGTTACGTGATAGATTAGAAATCATTGAATTATCTTCATATACTGAACAAGAAAAACAGATGATTGCGAAAGATCATCTGATTAAGAAAGAACTTAAGAATCATGGTTTAACTGATGAACAGTTAACTATTACTGATGAAGCTATCATGTATATAATTAGACACTATACACGTGAAGCAGGTGTCCGTCAGTTAGAAAGACTTATTGCGGCAATCTGTAGAAAATCAGTATTAAAGATTCTTAAAAAGACAACTGATCATGTTGTTGTAGAAGTTGAAGATTTAGAAGAATTATTAGGTAAAGCACCATTTGATCATACAAAGAAACAGCCAAAGCCTCAGGTAGGTGTTGTGACTGGTTTAGCATGGACTCAGTTTGGTGGCGATATTCTTCCAATTGAAGTGAATCACTTTAAAGGTAGCGGTAAATTTATAGTGACTGGTCAGCTGGGTGATGTCATGAAGGAATCTGCATCAATTGCATTAGACTATCTTAAGGCCCATGCTGATAAGTATAACTTGAAGGATATTGATTTTGATAAGCAGGATATTCATATTCATGTACCTGAAGGTGCAGTGAAGAAGGATGGACCAAGTGCTGGTGTCACTTTAACAACTGCTATTTATTCAGCCTTTACACAAAAACCTGTACGTGATGATGTCGCAATGACAGGTGAAGTGACATTAACTGGTAATGTATTACCAATTGGTGGTTTAAAAGAAAAATCAATTTCCGCTCATCGTTCTGGTATTCATACAATCATTATTCCTAAGGATAATGCCAAGGATATTGACGATATTCCAGAATCAGTAAGAAAAGATTTAACTATCATCACAGCAGATCATATTGATACTGTTTTAGAAAATGCATTGGTAAAGTAGTATGTATATGATTAAAAAAGCCGAATTCATGTTATGTGCAGCCTGGCCAAGTCAGTGGCCGGATGAATCATTACCTGAAGTAGTCATGGCTGGACGTTCAAATGTAGGAAAGTCAAGGTTTATTAATACAGTAACCAATGTACAGGGGCTTGCGAAAGTGAGTTCTACTCCTGGTAAGACGCGTACTCTTAATTTTTTCAATATTAACGATGAATTAAGACTGGTCGATGTGCCAGGATATGGCTATGCGAAAGTGCCAAAGAAGATGTTAGAGCAGTTCTCAGAAATGATTGACAATTACTTACGTAATAGAAAGAATCTTAAAGCGATGATTCTTATTGTGGATTATCGTCATAAACCAAAAGATGATGATGTGACAATGTATGACTATGCAAAGCATTTTGGTATTCCAGTTATTGTTGTCGCAACGAAAGAAGATAAGCTTAAACGTAATGAACTTGTCAAGAATGAGAAGCTTATTAAAGAAACATTGGATTTTGATCCGAATGACCACTTTGTACGTTTTTCTAGTTTAAAGAAAAAAGGCGTCAGAGAAGTCTGGGATTGTATCTTAGAACTATGCGAAGAGAGATGATAAATCTCTCTTTTTTTCTTTCTTCACAAATGCCTTATTTTAGTATATAATGTGTCGCAAGAAGGGAGTTTTTTGATGATTAAGATTTTATTATGCTGTGCATCAGGGATGAGTACAAGCTTGCTTGTAGAAAAGATGAAAAGAGCAGCAGCTAAACAGAGCGTGGAAGCAGAAATCTGGGCAGTGAATGCTGAAAATACAGATTTAAAGGATGTAGAGGCTGATATTATATTTCTAGGCCCACAGGTTCGCTATGCAAAGGATGAAATTCAGGAAACTGTTGGTTCTATTCCAGTTTATATGATTGGTATGAAGGACTACGGTATGATGAATGGTGAATCAGTACTTGAACAGGCTTTAGAATATCTAGGTAAATAAGTTCATTGACTTTGGACTATGCCTTTGGTAGAATAATAGCAAGCGTTGAAGAGGAGGAGTACAGTTATTCTTCTTAAAGAGACCTCTTGGTTGGTGTGAAAGAGGAGAGTGAAGACTGGAAGGTAGCCTTGGAGCATATTTGGTGAATGAAGTAGTCAGATACGTAATACTGCGTTAAAGTAAAGAGACATACAGAGTATGTGAAATAAGGTGGTACCACGATACAGTCGTCCTTATGCACATTCTCTTTTTTTATTTTTAAGGAGGAACTATGGAATACAGAACACCGATATTAGTGGTTTTTACTCTATTTGCAGTAACATTAGGTTATTTCTATTATAAAAAGAGAAAATCCATTAAAGAAAAACAGATGGAGGAAGCATTACGTTTTGCAGACTTTAAAGAAAAAAACAAGCATTTTACATCGGAAAAGTTTGATGCCTGCAGTGATCAAGATTTAGTGAATCTAATTGTTGCACGCATTGGAGATTTAGAAGACGAAGATGAAAACTTCCTAGATAAGTTAAATATGGAAGAAAGAACTGTCTATGGTATCAGTCAGTTAAATGAATGTGTAAGTACTACTAAAACAATTCGTTCTTTTTTTGAAACACCTGCTTATTCAGTATATGCGGATGAATTAGAAACTTATTTCAATAATGTACGTGAACCACAGATTGCTGAATTAGTAAAGAGTGCAAAGAGATTAAATGAAATCATGGAAAATGGTGAAGAAGACGAAGATATGGGTGATTATTCTTCTTATAATTTCTCGGATTTCACGCATGAATATATCACTATGATTGCAGGTACAGATTTCATGCCTAAATTAACTAAATATATTAGAGAACATAAAGAATCATTTATCGAGGGGGATGAACAGAATGAAGAAAGAGTTACCGACTAAATATGACCATTTAGCTGTAGAAAAAGGTAAATATCAGCATTGGTTAGACAAGGAATATTTTACAGCTGGAGATTTAACAAAGAAGCCTTACAGTATTGTTATTCCACCACCAAATGTAACTGGTAAATTACATTTAGGTCATGCTTGGGATACAACTATGCAGGATATGATTATCCGTTATAAGAGAATGCAGGGTTATGACGCATTATGGTTACCAGGTATGGACCATGCTGGACTTGCAACTCAGGCTAAGGTAGAAGCAAGACTTAGAGAACAGGGAATTTCTCGTTATGATCTAGGAAGAGAAAAGCTTGTTGATAAGATCTGGGAATGGAAAGAAGAATATGCAGATATTATTCGTGCACAGTGGGCTAAACTAGGATTATCACTAGATTATTCAAAGGAAAGGTTTACTTTTGATGAAGGTTTATCAGATGCTGTTAAAGAAGTATTTGTTAGATTATATGAAAAGGGATTAATCTACCAGGGTGAAAAGATTATCAACTGGGACCCAGTACAAAGAACTGCATTATCAAATATCGAAGTATATCACGAAGATATTGAAGGCCATATGTATTACTTCAATTATCATATTGTTGGTTCTGATGATATTTTAGTCATTGCCACTACACGTCCAGAAACAATGTTTGCTGATCAGGCAATTTTTGTACATCCTGATGATGAAAGATATAAGAAATATGTTGGTATGAAGGCAATCAACCCTGCTAATGGTGATGAACTACCAATTATGGCTGATAGCTATATTGATCTTGATTTTGGTACTGCTGTTATGAAATGTACACCAGCACATGACCCAAATGACTTCCAGCTAGCAAAGAAGTACAATCTTCCAATGCCTAAGTGTATGAATGAAGATGGTACTATGAATGATTTGGCTGGTAAATATAAAGGAATGGATCGTTTTGAATGCCGTGAAGCTTTATTAAAGGATTTCGAAGAAGCTGGTGTTGTTGACCATATTGAAACTATTGTGCATTCAGTCGGTCACTCAGAACGTTCTCATGCAATTGTAGAACCTTATTTATCTAAGCAGTGGTTTGTAAAGATGAAGCCATTAGCTGAAAATGCATTAAAGAATCAGGAAACTGATGATAGAGTAGACTTCGTTCCAGAAAGATTTGAAAAGACATTCTCTAACTGGATGAATAACATTGAAGACTGGTGTATTTCACGTCAGGTATGGTGGGGACATCGTATTCCTGCATGGTACAATAATGAAACAGGTGAGTTATATGTAGGAAAAGAAGCACCTGAAGATATTGAAAATTGGACTCAGGATGAAGATGTTCTTGATACATGGTTCTCAAGTGCTTTATGGCCATTCTCAACTATGGGCTGGCCTAATACAGAAGATCCAATGTTTAAGAGATACTTCCCGACTGATACATTAGTAACAGGCTATGACATTATCTTCTTCTGGGTAAGTCGTATGATGTTCCAGTCTATTGAATTTACTGGTAGAAGACCTTTCAAGAATGTTTTAATTCATGGCTTAATTAGAGATGAACAGGGTCGTAAGATGTCTAAGTCTTTAGGCAATGGTGTTGACCCAATGGATGTTATTGATGAATATGGAGCTGATTCATTAAGATGGTTCTTATTAAATAACTCTTCACCAGGAGCTGATATGCGTTATGTACCAGCTAAATTAAAATCTACTTGGAACTTCATTAATAAGATCTGGAACAGTGCACGTTATGTATTAATGAATATTGATGAAGATCAGCAGTTAGAAGAATTAGATTATGCAACACTTAACTTAGCAGATAAGTGGATCTTAAATAGATTAAATGAAGTAATTAGAAGTGTTGATGAAAACATGGATAAATTTGAATTTATTAATGTTGGAACTGAATTATATCGTTTTATCTGGGATGATTTCTGCTCATGGTATATCGAATTATCTAAACTTCATTTAACTGGTGATGATGAAGTAGCTAAGAAATCTGCATTAAATACATTAGTATATGTGTTAAATACTATTGTTAGATTATTACATCCAATCATGCCATTCGTAACTGAAGAAATCTATCAGGCTATTCCACATAACGAAGAATCTATTGTTATTTCTAAGTGGCCAGAAGTAAATCCAGAATACGATAATGATACAATTAATGATCAGTTTGCTTACTTAATTGATATTATTAAGGGTGTAAGAGAAATCAGACATACTTATGTAATCAAGAACAGCATTGAAGTAGATTATACTATTACTACTAAGCAGGATGATCTTGAAGCATTATTAAAAGAAATTGCGCCTTATGTCAGCAAATTAGTTAATGCAAATTGTGTTGGATATAATGTACCAACTAGCAAGAATAATGCGACTGAAGTTATCAAGGGTGGTAATACACTTAATATTGACTTAGGTCAGTATATTGATATGGAAGCTGAAAAAGCAAAGGTTGAAAAGGAAATCAAGAAGCTTGAAGGTGAAATCAAGCGTGGTGAAGGTATGTTATCTAACCCTAATTTCACATCTAAAGCACCTGCTGCAAAAGTTGAAGAAGAAAAAGCAAAACTTGAAGATTATCGTTCTAAATATGCTGCAGCAAAAGAAAAACTTGCAAAGATGAATTAATTAAAATCCCCATTTATTTGGGGATTTTTTTAGTAATTATTGATTTTATCGAGTATAGATAAAGTAGAGGGAGCAGAAAGGGGTAAATATGTACGAGTTATCTAGAGAAAGACAAGAGCAGATCAATGGTGGGAGTGCATTGACTTATATAGTATATGCACTTTTAGGTATTGCAGGAGTTAAGTTATTGAGAGCATCACGTGGATACCTTAGACTTGGTCGTATAATAATGATGCAATAGAAAAAATTTTGAGTAAATAGATGATATATAGCGTATAGATATAGTGAGGGAGCAGAAAGGAGTAAATATGTACGAGTTATCCGTAGAAAGACAGGAGCAGATCAGTGGTGGAAGTGCGTTGACTTATATAGTATATGCACTTCTAGGTATTGCAGGATTAAATTTGCTTAGATCAGCTAAAGGTCGTCTCAGATTAGGTCGTCTTATTACATTAGAATGGGGAAATTAGGAAGAGAAGGGTGCAATTCGCACCCTTATTTGTAAGGAAGGGGAATATGTTGAATAAATTTGTGAGAGAAGATAGTTCAATACATTATCATTGTAATGAATTAAAAGTTAAACTAGATTTAAATAAATTTGCATTTACAATTAATGGGGCAAGCTCGCAAAAAACTGATTAAATAGTAACAATTAATTATTTAGAAAGACGTTTGATTAAAGAAAAAATCAGTTTTTCAAGAAATGAAAAGAATTTTAATTACCCATAATCAACAG
>NZ_DBPF01000144.1:10717-11914 GCF_002299355.1 Catenibacterium sp. UBA627 | reverse complement strand
TAATCGGCGTTAATAAAATTTAATTTTCACTAACCTGTGGTCTGTGGTTATTCAAATAATTCTTTTGCATTACAAAACTATCTTAAAAATGCAACTTGATTTAGTAAATACTTATTAGTTAGGGTTCGGTTTGCCTTTAAAGTTTCTTCTCTATCTCAACGGTATAATATCTTAACAGATACGCCTAAAAGTTCAGCAAAATCCTTTGGTTTATAATTTTAGATATTTGATGTGTTCATTTTAACACTCCCTCGTATGAGTATATTTAAACACGATCAAACACAATGGTCGATATATTCAGTTACTTATAGTTCCCTCCTATGGTGATTTTAGAAAGCGGCTTCTTATAGAGAAGTGAAAGAAGACTGTTAGAAAAAGCTTTTTTTATGTTCATGTTATTCCTCTCTTTCATATTAATTTTACAACTTTCAAGTAAAGTATGCTATTATATCATTGCGAATAAGTAATAGAAACGAGGTAAATAAAAATGAGTATACTTGCATGTCCTAAATGTCATGAACCTTTAGAAATTGAAGGTAAAACATGTAAATGCATTAATAACCATTGTTATGATATTGCCCGTCAAGGGTATATGAATCTACTTTTAAATCCTGATAAGGCATCTAATAATCCAGGTGATTCTAAAGAATCATTGATTGCGAGAAAAGCTTATCTTGATAAGGGTTATTATGATCCTATTCTTTTTGAAGTAGTAAATGAAATCAAGAAGAAGGAAGGTCCTTTAAATATCCTAGATCTAGGTTGTGGTGAAGGTTATTATACATATCGTATGAAACAGATTCTTGGTGATGAGAATACTTATTGTGGTTTAGATATTTCTAAGTTAGCTGTAAGAATGGCTACACAGTATGATAAGTCTATTCACTGGATTGTAGGTAATTCTAAGAATATTCCAGTACTTGATCATTCTATGGATGTTATTACCGCAATGTTCACTGTAGTGAATCAGGAAGAACTTGCTAGATGTATTAAAGAGGATGGTTATATTATCCATGTAACTGCCAATAGAGATCATTTAATTGAAATTAAACATTTGATTTATGATGAAGTAAAGACTAAGTCTGATAAGTATATCCGTCTTCCATTTAATGTATTAGAGAGTCATGATTTTAAAAAGACTATTTCTATTAAGAATCGTGAAGATGCATTAAATCTTTTAAAGATGACACCACATTA
>NZ_DBPF01000144.1:6077-10635 GCF_002299355.1 Catenibacterium sp. UBA627 | reverse complement strand
ACTGTATATCGTCCATGAGAATAAAGAAACAAGGACAGCATCTTCTTATCACTATTGATGAAGAATATGAAAATCGTCCTTTATCTGATTTGTGGGCAGATCTGCATTTATCACGCAAAACAATTCATTTATTAAAACAGAATAAAGACTATAAAATCAATCATGTATTTAATATGAATCCTATACTTCATACAAATGATGTATTAGATGTTCTTGCTTATGAACATGATGATGGAACATATGCCCCTGACTTTCAGGATATAGATATTGTATATGAGGATGATCTGATTCTTGTTGTGAATAAGCCTATTGGGATTGCGGTTTATCCAGATGATCCTCATAAGACAGACAGCTTATCTAATAGAGTGAGTGCTTATTATATGACACAGGGATATGATATTCCTGTTCGTTATATTCATCGTTTAGATAATGATACAAGCGGTTTAGTAGTATTCTGTAAGTGTCATTTAATACAGGCTTATCTAGATCATGCATTGTCTATTAAAGAGATACAAAGAGAATATCTGGCTTATGTAGAGGGTCATATCAAAGAAGGTAAGGAATATAAGATTGAACAGAACTTAGGTAAAGATAGGCACAGTCCTTCTAAGATGCGTGTTCACTCTAATGGTATTCCTGCTGTGACTTATTACCAGTGTCTAGAGAATAAGGAAGATCATGCACTTGTAAGATGTCGTCTAAAGACTGGTAGAAAGCATCAGATCCGTGTTCATATGGCTTCTATTGGTCATCCTATTCTAGGTGATTCCCTTTATAATGAAGGCTCTGATTATCCACGTTTAGCACTTCATGCAGCCTATATTAAGTTTGAAGAACCAATTACTCATCTTGAGATTGATTTATATAGTCCTATGGAATTTTAAAAGGAGATGGCAATATCTCCTTTTCATTATTGTTTATTCACTTCCTGCATATACATTTCAGCGATGTATGAAGGTCCACTCCACCAGAGTTTTGTAGTTTCATCGTAGAGGAATTTACCCGTTTTAGAGGACAAGAAATCGATTAATATATCTTTTCTATCTTTACCTGTTTCTTCCGCAATTTCTTCTACCACCATCGCAATAAGAAGATCTATGGTATAATCCATTCTTTCCTTTGAAAGTTTCACCATATCTTCTCACCCTTTCTTTTCAAGAAATCAGTGATATCATCTAAAACAGCTTCATCACCTTCACAACTAAATATTCCATAACCTATCTCAATATATCCAAGAACATCATATTCTTTAAATAAGTGAATAACCTGTTCAACAGGTAAATGCCACTCTTCTGAAGCGAGTCGAATTAACCTCGTTTGCATAAAGGTTATTTCGGTTTCCCTACGCATCATGAATTCTCCTTTAATTAAACGTCACAAGCTTCACAATATTCTTATGACTCTTATTAAAGAGTGTATTAGCACCCACACATACACGTTCACCACATGATGAGAAGATAATAGATGTATCAGAGGCTGTTTCTTCATAACCAGTAATACACATCCAATGCCATGTTTCTTCTTCTAATATCTGTGCTTCATGAGTTAAAATCAACATACCAATAGGATGACCCTGATCAATAGCTGTTTTCACAAAATGTACCCCCTGTTCAGGAGATTCAGTAATCTTCTGATAAACAGGTTCAACATCTAACCCAATATGTTTCATGTACTTCTTAAAGTTCTTTGCAAACTTATAGAAATAAGGAAAACCCATAATACCTGGAGTATTGAGTTTAAACATCTTTGTCATCAGTTCTAGAAAATCCGGATAAGAGATATCTAGCTTATGTTCATAGAAACAGGCCATATCTGCAGCACAGACACTTGCACATCCTGCACGTCTTGCCCATTCATCAGGAAACCAATCCTGGTCTCCACCATAATAGTCTTGATTGTCTTTATGAAAGATCATGATAGGAAGTTCTTTTTTCATTTTATATACTCCTTCATATGGATTTTCACAATAAAGCAGTTTTCTCCTTCTACATCTCCTTCAATAATATAAGTATCATCACTATGAGTGAGATAGAGTTCAATTGTCTGATGAGCGAGTATTTCTTTTTTATAGTTAATAGAAATAGAATCCATGAAATGATTTTCATAGGCTTCTACGGGAATCAAGTTAGAAGCGATACGTAAATAATGGGTATTGTTTAAATGTCTATTTGTATCTATATCACTATAAGGTACAGTATATGTACTTACTAATTGTCTATCATCTTGTGTAAAGAGTGTTTCTGGTTCTTCTTTTACAAGATCAGGATTATCAGGAAGAGTGAGTCCTGCACGCTTAGGAGATGTAATACGACGTCTCTTAAGGTCAATAAGAGTCCAGATAGAACGACATTCACCAATACGTCTACCTTCTTTTTCTATATAGTAGAATCGAGGAAAAATCACATTAGAATAATGTCCAATCTCTGTAGTAAGAGTAATTTCATCATCTTCATAAATAGGTTCAGTTAATATGAGTGATTGTTTAGAAACAACATAACCATACTTCCCTTTCATGGATTCTTTATAGAAACCTGATAAAGAACCATCTGCAGTTGCTAGACGTGAGAAATAGACAAAAATATTTTCATCTCTTAAACGACCTGTATAGTCACATTGATCATTCTGTATTGTGTAATGAAGTGTATACATTTTCATTTTCCCCCTTTTTTATGTATTATACTTCTTCTTTTTCATTTGTCCATACAAATAGGGTATAGCCAAATTGAACAGTTCAATGTATAATTATAAGAAGAATAAAGGAGAGAACAGAATGAATCAGGTTTTAATTATACTTACATTTCTTGTTGGACTCGTTGGTCTCTACTTTACATATATGATTGTGAATGTAGTTGTAACTATTATTAAATCTAAGAAAAGAGATCATTCATTAAAATTCTGTATGAGTCCTACAGGTAAGGCTTTTTATATTGGTCTTACAGTACTTTATTTTGTAGTATTATTTGGTTGTATCGCTTTTATGATTTCAACATACAATACTCACAAAATGAACTACATTTCAAACGCTTTAAGTGTATGGGCTATTTATTCAATCATCTATTCAATGCAGATTGCGAACCTTGTATTAGTTGGTAGAAAAAATATGCTTGTAGGTCGTCTTCTTATCGATTATCGTAAGATGAAAAAAATCAACTTCAATACAAATAATGAAATCACATTTGTATTCGCACAAAAGAACTTTAGATTCTCTACACGCTGGGTTGATAAACAGCTTTTAAGAAAATCAGTAACAGGAAGAAGTTAATAAAAAAGGATTCCGTGAGGAATCTTTTTTTGTTTATTCAGGTTTTTCAAACTGACTATAGTAAAGGTTATGATAGAAACCATTCTTCTTTAATAGTTCTTCATGTTTACCCTGTTCAATGATATGTCCGTCATTCATCACAATAATCTGATTTGCTTTTTGAATAGTAGAAAGACGATGGGCTACAATAAAGGTTGTTCTACCAATCATCATTGTATCAAAGGCATCCTGAATCTGTCTTTCTGTACGTGTATCTATAGATGAAGTGGCTTCATCTAGAATCAACATAGGTGGATTTGCGAGCATGATTCTTGCGATAGATAAAAGCTGTCTTTGTCCTTGTGATAAGTTACTTCCTTCTTCTGCGAGCATCGCATCATAGCCACCTTTTAACTGAATAATGAATTTATGAGCATGGGCTTTTTTAGCAGCCTCGATGATTTCTTCATCTGTCGCATTATTTGAGCCATACGCAATATTATCTCTAATAGTACCTTTAAATAACCATGTATCCTGTAATACCATACCATAGAGACTTCTTAAGTAAGAACGATCCATCGTTTGTGTATTGATACCATCAATAGAGATAGAGCCACTTTGAGGATCATAGAAACGCATTAATAAGTTAATCAATGTTGTTTTACCACATCCTGTAGGTCCTACAATCGCAATTGTTTCACCTGCATTGACATGAAGATTAAAATCAGTGATTAATGGTCTTTCAGGTGTATAACTGAAATTCACATGGTTTAAGTCAATAACACCTTGTGGATTATCAATAGTCTCGGGATGTTCTGGTTTTTTAATAGCTGGTTCATCAATAATCTTAAAGACACGCTCAGCACAGGCTAAAGCTGTTTCTAATTCAGTAAATACGTTAGAAATATCATTAAATGGCTTTGTGTACTGATTGGCATAAGTCAAGAATGATGATAAACCACCTACTGTAAGACCACCACCAATGACACTAAAGGCACCATAGATACATACTGTATCATAAACAATCGCATTCACAAAACGTGTAGAAGGATTCGCAAGTGCACCTAGGAACTGTGATTTAACACCGCTCTTAAATAAACGATTATTGATTTCATCAAACTTCTCTTCATTGATTGATTCATGTTGGAATGCTTTGACGACTTTCTGATTTCCTACCATTTCTTCTACAAAACCACTCATTTCTCCACGAATAGATAATTGTTCCTGGAAGAACTTGAATGTATATTTCGCAATAAGTGTTGCGACAATGAGAGAAAGTGGTGTTAATACAACAACAATCAAAGCCAGCTTGACATT
>NZ_DBPF01000144.1:3874-5961 GCF_002299355.1 Catenibacterium sp. UBA627 | reverse complement strand
GCAATCATACGGCTCATCATATCACCATGTGTATGAGAATCGATATAAGAAAGAGGTAAGATCTGGTATTGTTTAAAGAGTTCTGCTCTTAAGTCTCTTGTGATTTCATAAGTCATCTTATTAGATGCTCTAACTAAGAAATAGTTGAATAATGCAGTCATCAATACAGAGAATGCAATATAGAATATCTTTTGACTGAGTCCCTGGAAGAAAACCTGATGATAACCAATCATCTGGTCAATAGCTTTTCCAATAAGAATTGGTGTCAAAAGAGTGAATATAATATTAATTGTAGAAAATAATAATGCACCTACAAGATAGATACGATAAGGACGACAGAATGCCATAAGTCTCTTTAAAGTACTTTTATTCTTCATTACTCTGTCCTCCTTCCATCTGTGACATAACAATTTCCTGATAGACATCACATGTATTCATAAGCATGTCATGAGTACCCTGTCCTACGACTTCACCATGGCTTAATACCACAATAGAATCTGCATGCATTAAAGCACTCACTCTTTGAGAGACAATAATAACTGTCATATTAAGTGTACTTAAAGCTTTTCTTAGTTTTGCATCTGTCGCAAAGTCGAGTGCACTAGCACTATCATCTAGAATAAGTATTTCTGGTTTTTTAACTAATGCACGGGCAATAGTGAGTCTTTGTCTTTGTCCACCAGATACATTTTTACCACCCTGTTCAATATAGGTATCTAAGCCTTCTGTCATCTTATCGATGAATTCTTTAGATTGTGAGAGTTCTAATGCTTCATAAATTTCTTCATCTGTGGCATGAGGATTGCCCCATTGCATGTTTTCTCTGATTGTACCTCCAAAGAGTGTGGCCTGCTGAGGCACAATACCAATCATATTTCTTAAGTCTTCAAACTTGTATGATTTAATAGGAAGATCTTTGATACGGATTTCACCTTCAGTGACATCATAAAAACGAGGAATCAGGTTAATAAGTGTTGTTTTACCTGAACCGGTACCTCCAATGACACCGATTGTCTGACCTGGAAGGATATTGAATGACACATCAGTTAAGGCATTACCTGAATAGTATGAGAATGAAACATGATCATAAGTAATAAGGTTCTGATAGTCACTTGGAGCCTCATTGATTCCCTGAACAATATCTTGTTTCTGACTTAATACATCTACACATCTTTTGTATGATGCACTGGCTTTATTTAAGATCACAATAACATTCGCAAAAACATACATAGAAAGTAGGATCTGGTTCATATAATTAATAAGAGAGATGACTTCTCCCTGTGTCATATTACCTGCATTAATTTTAAAGCCTGAGATATAGAGGATTGCGATAATCCCAAAGTTCACAATAATTGTAGTAGCTGGATTTAATACAGCACTGAGGTTACCTGCAATGATCTGCTCTTCTTTTTGTTTTGTGGTTGTTGATTCAAAACGTTTTTGTTCATTATCCTGCTGGTTAAAAGCACGAATGACTCTGACACCTGAAAGATTCTCTCTTGTGATAAGAGATACGTTATCTAGGATATGCTGGATATGAGAATACATAGGAGCTGTATGACTCATCACAAAATAGATACTAAACGCAATAAGTGGTGCGACAATCACAAAGATAAGTGCTACCTGCCAGTTAATCACAAAACTCATAACCAAAGAACCAATAATTAAAAATGGTGATCTTGAACATAAACGAATAACCATGGCGACTGCTAACTGAATTTGATTGATATCATTGGTGATTCTTGTGATTAAAGAGGGTGTACCAATAATATCAAGATCCTGATAATCATAACGATTGATGGCACGATACATATCTTTACGCATAAGTGTACCTACACCCTGTGATGTAAGTGATGCAAAATACTGGCATACAAGTGAACTTGCATATCCTACTGTAGATAAACCAAAGATTACAAAAGCCATCTTTGTAATATAGTTTGTATTATGTACCACAACACCATTATCAATAATAAGAGCTACAGCCATTGGTATACATAATTCTAGAAATGCTTCTATAAGTTTAAATATGAAACCTGAAATGGCCTGCCATTTATAAGGCTTTAAATATTTCATTATATACATATTTT
>NZ_DBPF01000144.1:294-3867 GCF_002299355.1 Catenibacterium sp. UBA627 | reverse complement strand
TTTTCCTCCCTGTCCTTGCAACATTATAATCCTGTTTTATACTATATGTATAATATATATTTTATATAGAATCTATAGGAGATACATATGGAACTAAAACAGATGAAATACTTTAAGACAATTGTAGATGAAGGGACTATAACACAGGCTGCACGTGTATTACATATTTCACAGCCTCCTCTTTCTATGCAGTTAAAAGCGATAGAAGAAGAATTAAATACAACACTGATAGAGAGAGGACATCGTCATATCACATTAACGCCTGCAGGGCACTTATTTTATCGTAGATGTAATCAGATGTTGAATTTATATGAACAGACAAGTAAAGAAGTACTAGGAGCTGCTACACAGATCTTACGTTTTGGGATTACTTCTTCTAATGGTTATTTAATTACACATGATCATATGGATGTGTTTAGAAAGAAATATCCTAAGTTAGATATTCACATGAAAGAAGGAACAACCTATGAGATGATGGATGCCTTGCTAGCTCATGAAATAGATATTGCGTTAGTCAGAACACCTTTTGATTCTACAAATGTGAAATCATTTTTATTTAAGCCTGAACCAATGATTGCGGTAGGACCTTCTACTCTTGTGAATGAAAAAAAGAACCATCTCATTGATTATCGAGATGATCCTGTTTTGATTCACAGACGTTATCGTCAGTTTATAGTAGATTATTGTTTAAATGAACTCCAATTCCAGCCACATATCCCTATTATCACAGATGATATACGTACTGCCTTAGTATGGGGTTCTATACTTGATCAGGTGGTTATTATACCTGAAGCGGCTATACCGTATATAGACTTAAATTCACAGACCTATACTAAACTTAAAGATAAGGGTCTCTATACATCTGCAGCTTTTATCACAAGAAAAGAAGAACTATCTCCAATCATAGAAACATTTATTTCTTTAATTATCAAAGACTACAAGATTTAGACTATTCTTCTTTACTTCTAAATGATAATGAGATGCTTTTACTTCTTCACCATCTAGGTTACATGGATACTGAGATTCTACATCCACTTCATCTACAGTAAAGACATGAGCATGTTTATCCTGATCAAGTGTTTCACTTACTATCTTCTTAATATATAAAGGAATGAGACCCTTATTAATTTGATCAAGAATCACAATATTCATGAGACCATCTTCTAATGATGCATGAGGGGCAATCTTATAACCCCCACCATAATATTTTGCATTGGCACAGGCACATAAAGTAACAGGACCTTCATATAATAGTGTTCCATGACTGGTCATCTTAATATGATAAAATGGATATTGGACAAAGTTTCTTAGAATAGAATACTCATATTGATGTCCTTTAAACATCTTAGGAATCTTCACATCATCATGAACATGATTCGCAATCACGCTATCACAGCCAAAACAGGCATTATTAATAAAATAACGATTATTCATTAACACTGTATCAATAGGAACTGTTTTACCCTTTAAAGACGCTTTAAGTACTTCTTTATAATCATTATTCTTAGAAATCATCTTAAAGAAGTCATTTCCTGTTCCATAGGGAATAACTACTAGTTCATGATGTGTACCTACAAGTCCCTGAATTACCTGATTCAACATACCATCCCCACCAACACTATAAAAACGTGTTGGTTCTTTATAATGTTTAATAATCTTCTTGGCGTGATCAGGATAAGTACTCATGAAAATATCATAATCATAACCCTGCATGACTTCTCTAATTGTTTCTATAAACGGATGATGATCATAATCATCATCCACTGGTTTAAGTAAAAATATATGTCTCATTATAGTTCTCCAAAAAAAGACTGGATCAGTATCCAGTCTAGATCATATCAATAGTTTCTAGCCACTCTTTAACGCCTTTGACATCAGTAAATGCCTTTGCACGCTTAAAGTTCGCATTTGGTATCATCTTATTAAAGTGAGCAACGCTCTTCTTGCTGGAATATTTCACATGGCCACGCCAGTTCTTTTCACTTGTACACATAGGCACAATTGTTTTACCTGATAAGTCATAATCCATACAGAATGAATCAATGATTAAAGGTTCATCCTTTTCCCAGCATGGATAAATAAGATACACTGTCTTGTATTGATCAATATCATCAATCTGATTTTTAAGAGTAGGTAATGTATCTAATACATGTTTATTCTTATAATCATGTTTATTTTCTTTAAGTGCTTTTGCGTAAGCTTCTCTTTCTTTTCTATGTTCTTTAATTCTTTCTTTAAAGTCTGTAGAGTACTTCTTAGAAGTCTGTAAACAAAGTAAGTCCCCTTCTGTATATGACTGTACTTGTTTAGCAAGTTTACGTTCTTCTCCATTGAATGAATAATATACAATCAATGTATCACTGAGACCACCTGTAATAGTTAAGGGGGCATCACTTTCTGAATATTTGGTATTATAAGTACATCCCGATAATGTGATCAACATCAAACATAAGAATGTAATGATTGATTTTTTCATAAAAAATCCTCCTCGAATCTCATTATAACATATTTCCTAGAAAAAAAATAATGAGTTCACAATGTGTTCATAGATAAAAAGCATAATAGTACCTGTAAAGAGAAAGCAACTCCCTATAATAATAACAGCTTCCTTTTTACCAAGAGTGATCCCTAAAATAATTTCCAAACTCCCTTCAAAATAACTCTTGAAATAAACAACGATCAGGTATCCCTTCCTGATCGTTTTGTTTTATTTCAATTTTAGATATTCTTCTTCATCCACTGCTTCAAGCCACTCGTTTGAAGCATTTTCATTTGGTACACTTTCTGCAATATGTACAAAATAGCTTTCTGGTGCTGCACCATGCCAATGTTTGATTTCTGGCGCAATATAAACTGTATCACCCACATTGAGTTCCTGAACAGGTTTTCCCCATTCCTGATAATACCCTCTTCCTGCAGTACATAATAAGATCTGTCCTGCACCATGATGGATATGCCAGTTGTTTCTGCATCCTGGTTCAAAAGTAACATTAGAAATAAGCACTTCTTGATCATTAATAGAATAGAGATAACTATTACCTACAAAATACTTAGCATATGCGGTATTCAATTCACCAATAGGATAAGGACTCTGTTTCTTGATATCTTCTAAAGTATAATTCATGATTATTTCTCCATTTCATGTATACATCTGATCGCATTTAAAGTACGTGGATAACCAATATAAGGCATGCAGTTAGAAATCACATTAATGAGATAATGTGCATCATTACCTACATGGAAGTTTCCACCAATATGAGATTTTAATTGTGGTTCAGTGCCGAGTGCTGATAGAAAACAGAATGTAATCATTTCTCTTTGTGCACCAGTGAGTCCCATTCTTGTATAGTAATCACCAAAGCAGTTACCTGCGAGCCATCTCTTGATATGACGTTCTTCTTCAGGACCACTTGTTTGGAATCCTCTCATATGTTCACCAAAGAGTTCACATTGTTTTTCATTACCAAGTTCTATACGATTGTCTCTATTTGTGGTAGACGCACTCTTTAATGGTTTATTCACATGTTTATTCATAATAGTGAGGAATGGATAAACCATACCAATACCAAGATA
>NZ_DBPF01000144.1:0-187 GCF_002299355.1 Catenibacterium sp. UBA627 | reverse complement strand
CCTACAAGTACTGCAGTAATAGATAAATAACGACTCTTATCATCTAAAGTGGTATCATTGATTACTTCTTCACCAATAAAATGTGAATAAAAGTCATAGAATTCTGGATTTTTGTCTTTAAAATTTTCCATAAATGTATATTTCATAGTCTTCACCTCTACAAGTATTCGGTAGTGTCAAAAATCTA
>NZ_DBPF01000141.1:0-2693 GCF_002299355.1 Catenibacterium sp. UBA627 | reverse complement strand
ACCTCATGTAGAAGATTTCATCCGTGTGATGAATAAGAACCAGGTGACAACTGTTCTTATTTCTTCTACTAAAGAGAGTGAATTATCTAAACTTGTTGATTATCATCTCTATTTTGCCTCTTATGAAGATTCAGAAGAAAAGATTGCATCTTTTTCTTCAAGAGCTTCACTACAGTTCTTATTAGATTGTTTATATGCATGTTATTTTAATAGAGACTATGAAAAGAATATAGACTATCGTATTGAACACTATATAGAACTCTCATAGTTCTGTGTTGTACTTAATATCATAGTCCCAAGAAGAATATATTCCTGCATGTTATCTACTTTGGTAATAGGCGGAATATATTTTTTTGGTATAAGAGTGGCCATTTCTTCATATAAAGGAAGTATATGGGGAATAAAGTCACAATAAAGAACAAGTTCTTCTGGACTTAATAGACTGATAATAGAAACAAGAGTACGTGATACAACTTCAATACATCCTTCAGGAGACATACTGAGTGTCATTTTATCTTCTGTTAAATCCAAAGGAAGAAATTGTACTTCTCCTACCAAGTTATGCATACCATGTAGTAGGCAGTTATCCACAATAATACCTGCACCACTTATTGCATGTACAGGCTGGAATAAGAAAGCCAGTGAACTTACTTGATCTTGTGAAGAATAATAACCGACAGCCGCTGCATTGACATCATTACATATACATACAGGCAAATGATAACGTTCAGTGAGGACATCTTCTAATCTCTCTGGTGTTTCCCATCCGACTAAACTTGTAGAAGACACATAACCATCATCAATAATACCTGGAGTCGCAATACCAATATAACGAATACGTGGATAATGAAGACGGGCAATATCAATAATGTCACAAATATCCTGAAGATTAACTACAGGTTTAATCACTTCGTTATCTAATAGTATTTCTTGATTCTTATCATATACACGATAAGCAACATGAATGGATTGTTTATTACGGAAAATAGAGAGAGCTAATGTCTTATGTTTAATTTCTACATCCAACATAACAGGTAAAGGAATCTTCTGATCAGATTGGTTCTTTTTAATCTCTAATGATTCTTTCACAAGTGTAAAGATGGCTTTTACATCATATTTCGCAAATACTTCAGGTGGTACATTTAAGACAATTTTATCTTTAAGAATATCACATGCTTTAGCATGTAAATAAGAAATCTGTGGTGCTAAGAGAACGACATCATAATCTTGTGCTACATAGTATAAATTATTATAACCACTTGCTTCTGTCACATAAGGAAGACTCATTAATTTAGAGGCTTCATTCATCTTCATCGCAAAATAGCTGGTTGTTAATCCACCACTACAGCACAACAATATCTTAACAGTAGGTGTATCACCAATATGCTTCATATAATGAGTGAGTTCTCTAAATAACTTTATTGCATGATTCAATGTTTTCATCTGGAAATGTAGATAATATTCAATCTCACCAGATTGTGTATTTGTTGCTTTAAACTCTATGATATTCAATGGATTAAAGACAATTTCAATATCAGCATGCTTATTATAGAAATGAATCTCTGTATAGTCTTCATTCACTTTTGTTTCAAAGTCAGGCACTTCCTGCAATAGAATCCATTTCGCAAAGAGTATTGTATAAATATCACTTAAGAAATCATCCATGAATATCACCTCCATGTTCATATTTTAACATACTCACAATCTTTAAATACAGTAACTCTTGAAATATGGAAAATATATATCATATAAGCTANNNATTAAAGCTGATAGAAATGAAAAGAACCTTGCGAATGCAAGGTTCTAGATATCCATCTCAAAGATGAATTTAGTATTTGTGATATTGTTTCCTGATAGACCACTATAATGGTCTTTTTCTTTTAACTTCTTAATTGTAGTTATATCAGTGATCTTTTGAATACCTTCCTGATCAAATAGACGCATTCCCTCAGATAAGCTTTTTGCACCCGTTACAAGCGTCTGGTATTGTTGAGAAAGTTCATTCCCAGCCTGGCTTAACTCTGATAAGCTAGAAGATAATGTCTCTAATTGTTTTGATACAAGACTTTGAGAAAGCAATTGTGAGAGTTGTTCTAAACTCTTCTTATTTTGTATTAAGCTTTCCTGAACACCTTCACTGATTGCTTTATTGACTGCTATACGCTGTTCATCTGTGAGATCAATATTATTTATTTTAGATTGAATTAATTCTGTAGGATTATTCATAGAAGATATTAAGTTTTTAATGAGTGCCTGTGTAGATGCGTCATATTGTTTAGAACCTTCTAACAATGCATTGGCTCCTTCACTTACTTTTGACACATTGGACATATATGTATGAAGGTATTGTCCATACGTTGTACATCCTGCCAGTAATTGGATTGAACATTCAACTAATTTCTGTGCTGATTGATTTAATTGCTCCGTTGTCTTCGTGAGTTCACTTAAGTCTAAATCTTTAAATACACCATCAGTAAATACAGTACTCATATAGTCACATTGGAAGTTCTTGATCTTCATAGTCACTTCCATAGAATTCTTAAATGGTTCATAACCAGGACATCCTAATCCGACAATAGCCTGATATTCATCCATCAACATACTTTTCCTATTCTTTACTTCAATATTCTCTCTGACTGTTAAGTTAGGAATCAAATTATACATCTGGAATATCTGACTACTCCCACGGGCAA
>NZ_DBPF01000051.1:12015-17383 GCF_002299355.1 Catenibacterium sp. UBA627 | reverse complement strand
TGTTTCAGTGCATTCACACCATTACTCATAGCTCGTGTATGCTTATAGTCTTTAAAAAGACTCAGATCATTATAACCATCACCAAATACATAAACATCATCAGAAGTATGAAGTGTTTCTATCACTCTTTTTACCATAAGTGCTTTATTCGCATTCATTGATGTAACTTCAATATTCCACCAGGATGATGAGGTTACATTAATTCCTTCTATTTGATCAAGCCAGTATTTGATTTGATTGATTTTCTGTTCGTCATGCACAAATACAAATATCTTTCTAATTTCTTTATAATCTTGAAGATGTTGTTCTGAAAGTTGTGTTGTAGTATCACAAAATACAGTATCAGTAGAATAATCTCCTTCTTCCGTATTAATTTCAAAATCCATATGATGTTCTAATAAGCCATTCATAATAGTATGTGCAATCTTCAAATCGATATTCTCTTTATAGAGAATATCTCCCTGACTATTTCGACATTCCGCACCATTCAATAATACACAATAATCTATATCTACTCCCTTCAACAAAGGAGAAGCTGTCTTGTAACTACGTCCTGTCGCAATAATTCTATAGATAGGTGATATATTCAATACTTCTTTAGTGAAGGGATCTACTACTCCATAACTATTAAGTAATGTGCCATCTAGATCACTGACAATTGTTTTCATATTATTCTCCAAAAAAGTCAGTTCAAAGAACTGACTAAAGTGATAACTCCATAATAATATCATCAGACGTAATTGAACCTGTTTTCACCTGAGCAATATCAGTATAGCTGTTATAGTTAGTAACAATCGTAATTACTGTTTTCTGGCACTGATGTCTTTCTACTCCATCTAAGTCCATTACAGTGAGAAGGTCACCCTTTTTGACTTTCTGTCCCATTGTGACTTTTGTATCAAATACTTTTTCATCGGTAATTTTTACTGTATCAATACCTAAATGTAGAAGAAGTTCTGCACCTTCATTTGTGATGATTCCAATTGCATGTTCTGATTCACTGATAAAGCTGATTGTACCATCTGCAGGAGCATAGATCTTACCATCAGCTGGTTCAATAGCTGCACATGGTCCCATAATACCTTCTGCAAACATAGGATCCTTGATTGCACTCATTTCAATCGCATCTCCTGATGCAATCGCAAATAAGGATTCACTAGAAACTTCTTTTTCTTCTTTTGGTTCTACAACTTCTTCTTTTTCTGCCTTAGGAACACAGAATAACCATGTAATAGAGAAAGCCACCGCAAATGCGACTAAGTTAACAAGAATATAGAATGGTAGCTGTTCATTTAAGTAAAGTAATGTACCAGGAATACCTGTAATACCCATACCTGTTGCTTTAAGATGGAAGATAGAAGCAAGGAATCCACCAACACCTCCACCAATCATTGCAGCGATAAATGGTTTTACTAAACGAAGGTTGACACCAAATACTGCAGGTTCAGTAATACCTAATGCAGCAGATAAAGCAGATGGATAAGCAACCTGTTTCATTTTCTGATCATGAACTTTAATTGCGATAGCTAATACAGCACCTGCCTGCGCAATGTTTCCACAAGTACCAACTGGGTTTAAATAGTTCCAGCCATCATTGGCTAACATACTGATTTCTAAGAAGTTTAAGATATGATGAATACCAAAGATACCAAGTAACTGTCCAAAGCTTCCGTATAATAAACCACCAAGACCTAAAGGTAACTGCAATAATTTTTCAACTACAAATAATACACCTGTTTCAACTGTATGAAGAACTGGACCAATCGCAAATAATGCAACTGTCATACCAATAAGTAATGTAAGAAATGGAGTAAGAATAAGATCTAATGCATCTGGAATACGTTTTCTTAACCATTTCTCCATATTGGCACCAAGAATACCTGTCACAAAGGCAGGTAATACAGAACCCTGATAACCAGATACCTTTAAGAAATTGAAGAACATCAATGGTTTTGCAGCACCAGAACCAACATCATATGCACTTGGAAGACCAGGACTTACAAGCATTAAACCTAATACAATTCCAATTACAGGACTGCCACCAAAGTTTTTAAATGTTGACCAGCATACAAGTGCAGGAAGGAATGCGAATGCGGTATCCGTTAATACCTGTGTAAATGTAAGTAAGTTTGTAGGAACACTCTTAGTTGTTAAACCAAAAAGATGCAAGATAGCTTCTTGAGTCAATAAGCCTCTTAGACCCATGAATAAACCTGTTGCAACAAGTACAGGAATAATTGGTACAAAGACATCAGAGAATGTTCTAATAGCTCTTTGGAATTTATTTCCATATACTATTTTTTCATGGTTGTTATTACCTTCTTCTCCAGTCACCTTGATTACTTCATCATAGACACGATTTACTAAACCTGTCCCTAGAATAATCTGATACTGTCCTGAATTGAAGAATGATCCTTTTACCTTATCTAAAGATTCAATTGCTTTTACATTGATTTTATCTTTGTTTTTTACTACTAAACGCAATCTTGTTGCGCAATGTCTTACTGAACTAATGTTTTCTTTTGAACCAGTTAATTCAATAATCTTTAATGCAAGTTCTTTATCGTTCATTTTTCTAACCTTTCCTTTTTAATTTGTTAAGCGCTTTACTGATTATATTTATACCTCGTAAAGCGCATTAATTGAATGGAATAACATAATATAAATATGGCTTTTTCTAACCGTTTATATTTTTTTTAGTATAAATGTGTAAGTTTTAAAATCACCATGTTCTAAAGGTACACATAAGCCCATATGCTGCAGCTCATCTCCACCATAGATTTCTTGTGTATGACATTCTAAATAATCAGAATCTTCATCTAAGTATGTTAACTTAAAGTACTTCTGAGCAGTCAGAGGATTATAAAAACGAGTCATTATGACAACATAAACAGTCTTTCTATCAAGACTGACTACTTCCCAGCCTAAATGATTTTCATCACATTCAATGGCATGTAATTCACCGTTGAGTGTTTCTTTTCTTATTGTTTTATATTCCTGAATCTGCTTCTTAATATCATCTAATTCATCATCTGTACACTTTGTAAGATCAAGTTCATAACCTAAATTAAATAGTTTTGCGATATCATAACGTGTCTCTAAGGATGTAATACGCCCAGTCTGGTGATTAGGAACAGCACTGATATGTGCACCTATCACTGATTGTGGATAAAGCAGACTAAAACTATCTTGAATCACACTGCGATCGAGTGCATCCGTATTATCACTGGCCCAGTTCTGCTGCATATAACATAAGATACCTGGATCAAAACGTGCACCTCCACTTGAACATCCTTCAAAAAGAACATCTGGATAACGAGACGTAATCACATCAAGCACATGATAAAGACCAAGCATATATCTATGAGCCACTTCTGTACTATACTTAGAGATATGAGAACATACATCACTCATCGGTCTATTCATATCCCATTTGATATAATCAATAAGTCCTGTAGAAAGATAAGAATCAAGCATATGAATTAAATAATTCTGGACATCTTCTCTAGATAAATCAAGAAGATATTCATGACGACCTAAAGTAGGTTCATATCCATCTACTGATAATGCATAATCTGGATGTTGTATATATAAATCACTGTTTTTACTAATTGCTTCTGGTTCAAACCATAAGCCAAACTTCAAACCATATGATTTAACAAGTTCAGCAGCTTTTTGTATACCACCTGGAAGTTTGCTTGTATTACATTTCCAGTCTCCCATAGAATTACGACTATTATTTTCTTTTCTAAACCAGCCATCATCTAACACAAATAATTCAATACCTAGTTCACTCGCACATTTGGCCTGTTCTTCAATCTTTTCTAAAGACACATCATAATACATAGCTTCCCAGGTATTTAATAATACAGGAGGTAATTCCTGTGATTGTGGTAATAAGTGATGACGATAAAGTTTATGGAAGTTCATTCTCATTCCTTCTAAACCTGTATTACTATAATTCACGACAACTTCAGGTGTATAGAATTCTTCTCCTTTATGTAAGTGCCAATTATTCATAGAAGGATGTAAACCCATCTGCATACGCACTTTTCCAAATGAATCCTTTTGTATCTTGCAACAATAATTTCCACTATAAATAAAATGCATTGCATATATATCAGAACCTGATATTAATGCCGCAAATGGATGCATTTGTGGACTACTGCTGCCTCTTGTACTTTCTATTTGAAATATACCTGTATTAAGTGCAGATAGCTGAATATTGCCTTCTTTTGCATGTAAGCCATACATTGTCATCACTTGATAATCCTGTGATGGAAGTTCTAAAGAAACAGATTGTGTATTATAAAGAATAAGATCTTCTTTACAGCTTCTAAAAGAAGCTGAAAATGAAAGAACTCCTAAATCCTCATAAATAGTGATATATTGACTAACTTCTAAGCCAATATGCTTATCTTCATAGACTACTTCTAGTGTCTCACTTCTGCCATGACTTTTAAGTGAAGGTAAGCCTGGAAGAGTCTTCTTTTCATCTAGCACATGCACTTCCTTCAACAATAATTCACAATAACGTTGATGGTGTGCTTCTACTTCAATGGCAGGTATGCGATAATCTCCATGACCTAATTGTGGATAGAGAAAAGGAAGATCATCAAAAGATGCATTTTCGATACTGACATCATGTTCAGTATTGTAGCCACGTTTGTAGTAAGTCATTGGATTGTTATGATAATGACGAAGTGGTTTCCCTATATATCTTTGTAAAATGTACTTTTGATCTAATACTTCTAATATATAACTAATATGTGTATTTCTAAGATGAATTATACTATTATTTATTGTAATCATTTTTAATCTCCAATCTGTATACGTTGATATTTTGTGGTTCTTTACTACTTGCAAGAAGTAAGTCTTCAGCCTGTGGATCAAGACGTGCAGAATAAACAAACTCTCCGTTATTCGCAAATATTTCTACACTTGATGTATCCAGCCATATTTCCATATGATTGATTTTTATAGGCCATGATTTCTTTTGATATATCTGTTCTGCCCAATCATAGCGTTCAATACTTATCCCTTCATCAAAGTGAATGCTTAATTCCTTATTGATTGAAAAAGACATATGTTCCAAGGGACTGATTTCTATCATCGCCTGTCTTTGTATTTTCATATGATTCGTATAAGGAATTTCATGGCATAATTCATACATCTCCCTTACAGGTGACTGTATCAATTTTCCTTTTTTTACAGATAATTCACGAGGCATTGTTAAACAATGAATATGTCCATCCTTAGCGAATTCTGCTTCTTGCGCATCACTAAAACGTGACATCCAGGCAAGCATAATACGTCTTCCTTGAGCATCCACAAATGTTTGTGGTGCATAAAAATCATACCCTTCATC
>NZ_DBPF01000051.1:10738-11947 GCF_002299355.1 Catenibacterium sp. UBA627 | reverse complement strand
TGTGCATCAAGACATTCATCTGTATCATTATTTCTTGACTGTAGGCCATACATTAATACTTCATGAGCATCAAGTGTAAATAAGTCAGGACATTCTATCATTTCATACTGTTTAGATATTCCAATGATTTTATTAAACTTAAAAGAGGTTCCATCTATTGATGTATATTGAATAATATCTCCTTTTCCAGTCTTCTTATTCTGTCCTCCTATAATCATTTTCCAGACATCCTCCTTAGTCACTTTAGGATCTCTAAAATGACCTGTATAATCATCAGGAAGAGAGAGTACAGAACCATATTTCTTAAAGTGAACACCATCCTTTGATTGTGCAAGACATTGTTCAGGATATCTTACGCCATCTCTCTTCACATTTCCCGTATAATAAAGAGATAGTGTCTCACCATCACTGACTGCACTTCCTGAATACGTCCCATCCTTGTCATAAGCTTCAGACGCTTGTAATGCGATAACAGGCTCACTCCAATGAACAAGGTCTTGAGAGGTTGTTTTTCCCCATACTTTATATGAGTGGTCTGTCGCATTAGGATTCCATTGGAAAAAGACATAATACTTTCCTTTAAAATAGGAAAGCCCATTCGGGTCATTGATCAACCCTTTTTCTGTTTCTATATGATATGCTTGTTTTCTATTTTTCATACATAACCCTCACTTTATTTACATTAAACAACGCCAAGAATATAATAAGAATAGAAATACATAACGAATATATGGAAAAAACTAACTTAGGGGATCATATGAAAGAATATAAAGAACGTATTCACAGCAAAACCTATAAAGCCAATACAGATTTGTCTTTATACAGTGCTGGAATAGAACAATGTAAAAGTGAATATACCTATGGACCTATTGTAAGATCTTATTATGTGATGCATTTTGTCTTCTCTGGAAAAGGACAACTGACTATTAATGAACATTCCTTTGATGTCAAGGCAGGAGATATTTTCCTCATTCCTGCCAATAAGGTGGCTACCTATCAAGCAGATAAAAACCATCCATGGAAATATGGATGGGTCAATTTCTTAGGTATTAATGCGGAACAATATTTTTATTCCCTTACAAAAGATACACATGATCAATACATTATTCATAATGTTGATGTGAATCAATATTATAAACAGATTGAACGTCTATTAGATTTATCCTTTAATACAGATGCTGAGTATTTTGAATCAAATAGTATACTTCT
>NZ_DBPF01000051.1:0-10731 GCF_002299355.1 Catenibacterium sp. UBA627 | reverse complement strand
CATATTTTCGCAATGTTGTATGAAGAGTTAAATATCCATTTCAATAATAATGTGAAATATTCACTTGCCGAAGAAATTCGTCTTTATTTGGATTTGAATTATCAATATAACCTTAAAATGAGTGAGATTGCGGATAAGTTTGGTATTCATGTAAATTATATGACACGATTATTTCATCAGAAATTTGATATTTCACCTAAACAATATCTGCTTTCAATTAAATTAAAAAAGGCTGCAGGCTTGTTACAGAGTACAAATCTCCCTGTATCTACAATTGCAGCCAGTGTGGGCTTTATTGATGCTCTGGCCTTTTCTAAAAAGTTTAGTAAGACTTATCATTGTTCACCCACACAATATCGTAAACAAACAGATGAAAAGAAGAATTGAGTTATTTCAATTCTTCTTTTTTATTACTTCATTTGAATAAGTTCATATTCTCTTGTACCTAAACCAATCTTTTCTGCATGTTCTAATGTTTCTTTCCATCTGACATTAGGATTTGAATCTAGGAAGTTATCATGATGATGATGCCAATGTGGATCAGCTAAGTTATCAGATAACTGACTATTAGGCATAGGTGTTGCATGTAAGCATGCATCTACACATGCCTGATCTAAGGCAACGGGATCAAATGACGCAAAGATACCAACATCTGGTAAGATAGGTGCATCGTTTTCACCATGACAGTCACAGTTAGGTGAGATATCTCTTACAAGACTAATATGGAATGTTGGTCTTCCATCACATACTGCCTGCGAATACTCAGCCATTTTTCTACCAAGTATTTCATTGGCATTCCAGTTCTGATTTTCAATGGCATCAAATGCACAAGCCCCAATACATCTGCCACATCCTTTACAGATATCCTGATTGATGACTGCTTTTCCATTTTCATAAGTGATTGCGTCACTGCCACATTCTTTAGCACAGCGATGACATCCTCTACATAAGTCATCATGTACAATTGGTTTGCCTGAATTATGCTGATGCATCTTACCTGCACGGCTTCCACAGCCCATACCAATATTCTTAATCGCACCACCAAAACCTGTAGATTCATGTCCCTTAAAATGAGTTAAGCTAATAAAGATATCCGCATCCATGACTGCACGACCAATATAGGCTTCTTTACAATATTCACCATTTCTTACAGGTACTGTAATATCATCAGTTCCTCTTAAACCATCTCCAATAATGATCTGACAGCCTGTAGTGATTGTATTAAAACCATTGATATTCGCACAATCTAAATGTTCTAGTGCGTTCTTTCTAGAACCTGGATATAAAGTATTACAATCTGTTAAGAATGGTTTCCCTCCACATTCCTTAACGACATCTGCGACTGCTTTCGCATAGTTAGGACGTAAGTATGATAGGTTACCTAATTCACCAAAATGCATCTTGATGGCAACAAACTTACCATCCATGTCTATATCAGTTATACCTGCTTTCTTGATTAAACGCTGTAACTTTTCAGTTAAACTCACACCAACACGTGTACGAAAGTCTGTAAAATATACTTTTGATTTTTCCATAAACATATCCTCCATAATACTATTCTAACCCAAAAGTAAGGTTCATAGTCAACTAAAAAAGAGTAGACTTGCTATTCTTCTGTTAAACAATCGGAATCAATAATCTGGAAATTCGCACGATGAATATAAAGTGCCTTACCATCAATCATGAGTTTCGTCATTTTAGGAAGATTATCAGGAATTTCCCAATAAACATCATCACCCTGATATGCCTTAATAGGCTGACCTAATTGAGATTTAACGACTACGACTCTTCTCTTACCAAATAAGTTCTTATACTTATTTAAGTAATTCGCGATAGCGGTATTGGCCGTAATACCATCTGCTCTACTATTAATATGCTTCTTAGTAAAGTCTACTTCTGCATCCAAGCCCTTTTGTTCAAAGATACAAGTATCACCACAGCTTTCTATTTCATTCCCATCAATTGTGATTGTAATGACTGAAGAAAGACTATATGTTTCTTTTACACTACCATCAGAATTATATGACGATTCTTTTACTTTATTACCAGTGATTTTGATTTTCTGTCCGTTTGTTTCAAAAACCTTATTTCCATAATTATCATAAGTATCAATTGTATAGCCATTCCCGATTAAACTGCCTTTAATATCATTCATCTTAGACTTGAAATAAGAACATCCACATAAAGATAAACATACAAATGTAATTGCGAAAACCTTCATGATTCTTTTCATCTTATTCACCTACATTCTTTATAATATTTACATCTTTCATTTCAATATAACGAATATGAATTGTTTCACCTGTTTTTAAGAAAGCAAGTGTGTTTTCATTTTCTGATGTAATGACTGCTTTGTATTTATTACCTTCTGTATCCACGATAAATAGCTTCGATTTACCATCTACATTAAGAATCTGTACATTTGCGATTGTGATATCCTTCTTCTTAGTTTCTGCATCAGACTCTTCTGTAATTGTTTGAGAAGAAAGGAAACTTTTCTTCAATAATTCAAGATTCTTGACTGAATCTGCAGAATAAACAGAGACCTTCTGATAATCTTTCGCATCGACCATCGCATACTGTTTAATCAATCCTCCACTGTCTTTAAGTGAAATCAAATAAACTGGATGACCACCTACATTGACTAATAATGGGAATGTGGCATCATAGCCATAGTTCTTCACTTCACCTTCTGCAGATTTCATAGCAGCTTTTTCATTTGCGCCAGAACATGAGAAACGTAAAGTCTGATGTGTACGTAAGTTAGATAATACAAAGCCTAAGTTAGATGAATCTTTATTTGCAGAAGTAATACCACTATAAATCCAGATATCACCATCTTTTTCTAAATAATTATAACCTTCAGATGTGACAGTGACATTCTTCTGTCCTAAGACTGAGTTAAAGAACCCATCCTGTAAGCTTCCGTTTTCATCGATTTCAGTCATAATGAGTTCTTCTGGATATACACGATCCACCCATTTTGGTACTTTGCCTTTATCATATTTCTTAGATTTACCAGTAATTGGATCAAAGAGGACAGCACCTGTGACCTTCTTCTTATTACCAACACCAAAGTAAGTATATGTTGTACATACATACCAAGGATGCCCTTTTTCATCTACTTCAAATGAAGGAGAACCAAAGATGGATGTAGGATAAGATAATTGTAGTTTACGATTTAAATTTTGATTAAGAATGGCAGAAGGTACATATTTCATACCATCTAAACCTAAATCTTTTAACTTAACGATATCTGTCTTACCATTTGTAGAATTTACTGTAATATAGGCAGGAATACCATTCTTACTGTTAGTCAAATATTTAAAGAAACTTGCATATTCAAGTGGTGTGACACGATAAACACTATTCTTATAAGAAATCTGTGTATAATCATCACTTACTTCAAACTGAGATACATATTCTGGAATCTCACCCATCACCTTATCACCAAGCTTCACAGTGCTTTTACGGTCAATAATAGGTGTCTTAGAGAAGTCTACTTCATGTAATGTCTTATTATTAAACTTTACATTTTCTACTTCTATACGACTTGCATAACGTGATGCATGGAAAATCTTACTTGTGAATAAATCAGTCACTAAAATACCTGCCACAATCACTGCCACTGCAGCACCTAAATAGCCTACCTTTTCAGGCTTGAATTTCTTACCAAGTAACGTACTATAAGAAGATGCCGCACCATAGATACATATTGCAACAATTAAGAAAATCCAGAATTCTATCGCATGAATATTCAATGCTGGTGTATAGAAATAATAAATCAATAATACAAGAATAATAGAAATCAGCATTGGTTTAAATTCTATTTTTTTCATTTGGAATCATTCCTCCTTGGTATATATTATATACCTTTTTCTCCTAGAGTAGTGATAAGACATATTGTCTTTCTATCAAGCGAAAGGACTGGTGTGTCTTTAAAATACACACGATCACTAAAGACAAGTTCTCCATTGTTGATGAATACTTCTACACTACTTGAATCAATTAAAATCTTCATAGACTGATAGTCTTTAATAGTCCCTACACGTTCTGTCTGGTTCATTACAACGATTTTATGGTTATTCACTGTAAGTGTATAAAGATCACCTAACATTAGAGTCATTCCTTCATATAAGTCTAAATCTATTTCTACCTGCTTAGATGGAAGTAAATAGTCTGTGACTTCTACTTTTTTAGATTCACATCTTAATAATGCAAGTTCTTCTACTGGCATCATATAAAGATGATTATCATGAATAGTAAGTTCTCTAGGGAAGGTCATAGCCCCTGACCACCCTTCTTCTTTTTCAGGGAATTCACTATGCCACATATCCATCCAGGCCATTAATATACGTCTTCCATCAGGCGCCAACATTGTAGTCGCTGCATAGAAATCATGACCATGATCTAATTCAATAAATGTATCTTTGATCTTATAGCCTGTTTGATGGTAGTTTCTGTATTTTTCACCATCTTCTTTAATACCTTGTGGTGACATCAATAATACATTCACTCCATTGAGTCTAAATAAATCAGGGCATTCCCACATCTTCCCTTCATGATCAATAGTTGATGCATGTCCATATTCACCTAAATAGTCCCAATTGATTAAATCATCTGACTGATAAATCAATACATGCCCTCTTCCATCCTCTTTCTGACCACCAATAATCATCTTAAAATGATCATCTTCTCGCCATACCTTAGGATCACGGAAATGAATTGTATTATCTAGAGGTGGATGGGCAATAACTGGATTGTTTTCATATTTATGGAAGTGAATCCCATCTTCACTCCAGGCAATATTCACATTCTGATGAAATGTGATATGTTCAGGATCATCATAAATATTACCTGTATAGATTAAATATAAACAATTGTTGTACTCTATTGCACTTCCTGAGAAACAGCCATCAAGATCTTCTTTATCTCCAGGTGTTAATGCGATAGGTAAGTTTTCCCAATGAACTAAATCCTTACTTCTAACATGAGCCCAATGCATTGGTCCCCATATAGGTTCGTCTGGGTAGTATTGATAAAATAAGTGATAGTATCCTTGGAAATAAGAAAAGCCATTTGGATCATTAATCCATCCATGTTCTGGGCATACATGATAGTTTAAACGGTATGTCATATTACTCTCCTTTATGTCTATTAAGATGTAATGTGAATGTATTGATATCAGAGCGATAACGTGCAATAGAATACTCTATTGGAGTCTTATTTATATCATAACCGATAGAGTGAAAATAGAATAATGGATCTCCTTCTTCTATATCCAGCATATCCGCTATTGTATCATCGGCTTTGATCATTTCTAATTCTCGGTCAATTGTATCAATACTATGTCCCTGTGCTTCAAAGACATCATAAAGTCTTTCTTGGGTAAAGTCTGTATCAAGCAATTCTGGAAATAGAGAAACAGGAATATAGGTTGTAATAAAGACATTAGGATTCTTATCTGTATAACGTAAACGAACAAGTTTATAAACTAAATCTTCTTCTTGTTGATGTAAAGAATCCGCAATCTCTTTAGACGCCTGTTCTTTTTTAAATGAAATCACCTGCGTTTGAGATACAATACCATGTCTTTTCATCTGTGTATCAAAACTAGATATTGTCTGTGTAAAGTCTTGAATTACCTTAGGTATACATACAATAGTGCCACGTTTTTTCTTCTTTTCTAGATAACCGGCATCTACTAAAATTTGTACAGCTTTTCTAATAGTAGGTCGACTTACATGATAAATATCAGATAATTCATGTTCTGTAGGAATAATAGTGCCTTCAGGGTATTCTCCCGATGTAATCTTATCTAATAAATCTTTTTTTACATCTAAATATAAAGCGGTCATAACGCACCCTCCTCATGTATATGATATTTTATCACATTTATAACGCCAGTGATATGTTTACATATCATTGACATAACAATTATATAATGTTAGTATATATGTAAAGGAGAGATACAGATGAAAGAATATACTATTGATGAATTGGCACAGATGATTGATCATACTAACTTACATACTGATGCCTCTAAAAAAGATATGGAGAAACTATGCAATGAGGCAAAAGACTATCATTTCAAGATGGTTGCAATCAACCAGGTTCAGTCTCATTTATGTGCGGAACTATTAAAGGGCACTGATATTCATGTAGGTGCTGCAATTTCATTCCCACTTGGACAGACTACTATTGCCTCAAAGGTATTTGATACAAATAATGCGATTGAAGAAGGAGCCACTGAGATTGATTATGTCATCAATCAGACAGAGGTTAAGAATAAGAACTGGGAGTATATTAAGGATGAAATGACACAGATTGTGGATGCATGTCATGCCCATCATATTCCATGTAAGGTTATTTTTGAAAACTGTTATTTAGATGATGAAGAAAAGATCAAATTATGTGAGATCGCGAAAGAGGTTAAACCTGATTTCATTAAAACATCTACTGGTTTTGGAACAGGTGGTGCTACTTTTGAAGATGTCGCATTAATGAAGAAATATGTAGGTGATGAGGTAGAAGTAAAGGCTGCAGGTGGTATTAGAAATGCGGATACTTTTATCAAGATGATTCAAAATGGAGCAACTCGTATTGGTACAAGTGCAGGAGTCTCTATTATTGAAGAATTAAAGAAAAAAGCTGTTGATGGTGTAATTAAGATTTAAAAAGGTCATAAGACCTTTTTTTTCGTATATAATAGTGTAAAGGAGGGTTTTCTTATGGGATTCCAGATTTTTAATTTTGAAGATAATAGCAATGTCTCTGTAGTGAGTCGTAAAGGAATGTTTAAAGTAATTCAGTACGATAAGGATTTAAGTTGTACAGCTGATGATGCACAGATTAAATTCTATATGAGTCAAATGAATGTGAAGAAAAGACAATTGATGATTACTTTAAATAATGAGAGCGTGAATATTCAACCAGGAGCCATGCAATGGTATGTAGGTGATGTACATCAGTCTACAGGTTTAAAAGGGATTGGTGATACAATCAAGAAGTTCTTTAATGCCCAGGTCACTGGTGAATCTACAATCAAACCACAATATGAAGGGACTGGTGTTATAGTCACAGAACCAAGCTATAAGCATTATATTATTGAAGATCTAGATGATTGGAATGGGGCTATGTGTGTAGAAGATGGTTTATATTGTGCATCTGAAACAAAAGTAAATCTAAGTACTTCTATGATTAAAAGTGTATCGGGACAGACAATTGGTGATGAGGGATTATTCAATCTCTGTCTAAAAGGATCTGGTAAGGTTGTCTTAGAATGTAATGTTCCTCAAGAAGAACTGATTACCATTGATTTACATAATGATACATTAAAGATTGATGGATCATTTGCGATTGCCTGGAGTGAGAATCTAGACTTCACAGTAGAAAGAAGCGGTAAAACATTGATTGGTTCAGCCGTGAGTGGTGAAGGTTTAGTCAATGTCTATCGTGGAACAGGAAGAGTATTAATCAAGCCACAGATTTAAAAACATCCACTACTCGTGGATGTTTTCATTATACGCATAATCATCAATAAGATATTCTGAAATCAACATATAGACATCTCTCATGCAGTTCTCTGGTACTCTGGATACATTCATCACTTTCATATCCTTGCCATAAAGAATATAATTCGCATCTGTACAATAGATTTCTATCAGCTTCGCTAAGACTTTTATAGATGGTTCACATTCACCATTCTCATACTTCCCTATGGTTGTGCGATGTGTATCAATACGTCTTGCGACTTCTTCTTGAGAATATCCCATTTTTAATCTTGCTTTTCTTAATCGTTCTCCCATTGACATATCTGTATACCTCTACACTTTAAGCATAGAAATAAAACAGAGAGTATAGCGCTCATGTGCGTAAAAATCTCACTTTTTTAGATTTCACGATATTATTATTCGTTTTATGTTATTTATTATGTTATACATTAGTTTATTCATGTATTCTGATTATGGGAGCTATAACAGTATGTATATGTGTATATACACACTAAAGGACTAATACCAACATGGCTTAGTCCTTTTTCCTTTATTATATTGTATATAATATTACTAGGTGGTTGAGTATTATGATTATTTCTATTGTACATTTAAATTCTTATATAACAGACAGAATAATCCAGATGTTTCGTCATTATCATCATCGTTATACAATTTCTAAAACACTGATTCATTCTGATATATATTTTACAGGTGCATTTGAAGATATACAAAGAATTAGAATAATTGATCAAGAAGCTTTTATTGTGATTGTATTAAATAAACCTTTAGGTCCAGAGACTGTGATCTACCAGCCTTTTCATTATATATTTGAAAATGATTTAGAGTTCGGCGTTTCATTGATGTTGTCATTGCATGTGAAGCATTACGATTATTATCAATTCAAATATGAGCATCAGAAGATGTCTATTCCTATCCATGATATTTTCTATATAGAAACACATGATCATCTTTCTACTATACATACAAAGAAAAAGAACTATCATCTCTATAAGCCTTTAAGAATAATACAAGAAGAGATGCATTCTAAACAGATTGTACAGATTAATAAAAGTACATGTATTAATAGTCGTTATATCAATAAAATAAATCATCACGATATCTATATGGGAACCCATATATTTAAGTTAGGACAAATTTATAAAAATAACTTTTATCAGTCATTAAAAAAGAAGTCCGGAGACTTCTAGATGATTTGGAAGATATAGAACTTTAAGTAAGATGTTTCTTCCATAGTCCATAGAATTGGATGATCCGCATTCTGTTGAGTCACAGAGACCTGTTTTAGAGTTACTCCACATTCCTTTGCGGATTCTCTTAACATCTGTTCAAATAGTGCAGTTTCCATAAAACGTGAACAGCTGCATGTAATTAGATATCCACCCTGTCTTAGTAGCTTCATAGCCTTCATGTTAATATTCTTATAGCCATTATAAGCATGATTCACTGTTCTTCTTGATTTAGTAAATGCAGGTGGATCTAAGACAATAATATCATACTGTCCCTGATGACATTTATCTAAGTAATCAAAGACATCATCCTGTACAAAAGACATTCTATCTTCTAGATGATTCATTTTCGCATTCGCAAGACCCTGATCTAAAGCTGTTTGAGAAACATCTACAGCAGTGACATGTTTTGCGCCTCCAATTGCAGCATTTAATGCGAAACCTCCTGTATGACTAAAACAGTCTAAGACTGTCTTACCTGCTGACATGTTTCTTAGTAATACTCTGTTAGATTTCTGATCTAAGAAGTAACCAGTCTTCTGACCATTTTCCACATCTACATTAAGCTTCAAACCATTTTCATTAATGACAGTTGTAGTCGGTAATATGCTTGGTTTCCAGAATCCTTTATAGAGTTCTAGACCCTCCTTAGCACGTACCTTGACATCATTTCTTTCATAGATAGCAGATACATTCTGACCATCTTCTTTTAATACTTCCAATAATAATTCATAGATCATATCTTTGATTAAATCTAAACCATAAGATGTAATCTGAGTCACAATGATTTCATTATAACGGTCTGCAGTTAAACCTGGTAAACTATCTGCTTCACCAAATACAAGACGACAGTTCGTTAGATTATCTTTTTCTACTGTCTTTCTGAAGTCATACGCAAACTGAATTCTCTTTTTAAAGAATTCTCTATCAATCACTTCATTTTGATTCTTAGTTAAAATACGTACTGTAATATGACTTTCTTTAGAAAGAAACCCTGTACCTAAATAACGTCCTTGAGTCGTCATAATATCTACTAAAGAACCATTCTCAATAGAATCATCTAGACTACCTAAATTATTCTTATACATCCACATCTGCCCTTTATCGAGCCATTTTTCTCCTTCAGGAGTAATAATAATACTTGGATAATTTCTTTTCATTTTCTACACCTCGTAAATAAAATAAAGTATATAAGAAATAAAATCAATAAAAAAATCAGAGTTCATTAAGAACCCTGATTAAGGAGATTATTTTAATTTCCAGATATCTTCATTATACTGTGCAATAGTTCTATCACTAGAGAAGAAGCCAGCTTTAGAGATATTGACTAACATCTTCTTAGCCCATGCTTTTCTATCTTTATAATCGTTGATAGCACGTACTTTAGTCTCAATATAGTCTCTTGCATCAAGTAATGCCATAAACCAATCCTTGTATGATATATCATTATGTAATCTTTCAAGTGATTCCACATCACCGACTGATTTCATTTCATCACTGACAATAAAATCAACAAGTGTTCTTAATTCAGGATCATTATTTAAGATATCCTGAGGATAATAATCACCTTTCGCATAATGGTCAATAACTGTATCAGCTTTTGCGCCAAAGATATAAATATTATCATCACCTACAAATTCATGTATTTCGACATTGGCACCATCGTCAGTACCTAATGTGACTGCACCGTTCAGCATGAATTTCATATTAGATGTACCAGATGCTTCTTTTGAAGCAAGGGAAATCTGTTCAGAGAAATCAGCTGCAGGAATAATAGATTCTGCATAAGTGACATTATAGTTTTCTACCATGACTACTTTTAAGTAAGGAGATACTTCTGGATCATTGTCAATAAGCTGCTGCAGACAAAGGAGTGTGTGGACGATATCTTTTGCAAGGATATAAGCAGGAGCTGCTTTTGCGCCAAAGATACATGTAATAGTATGTGCAGGCTTATGACCGGCTTTAATCTGTAAGTACTGGTAGAT
>NZ_DBPF01000068.1:0-5659 GCF_002299355.1 Catenibacterium sp. UBA627 | reverse complement strand
AGGAGAATTTAAATGAACACAATTATTATTAATAAAATCATGATGCATATGCTTGATTTTGAGCATCGTAAGATATATTTAAGTGAAGATTTCTGTGAATTAAATGATACAACTCAGGAATATTATCATAAAAAAGTAGAAAAAGCTTTATACAGTCCAGCTATTAAAGAACTCGTTGTTCCTTCACTTCATGAATTATTACTTCGTGCAGATAAGATGCTTGAAGACGATGAAGAATTCAAGAAGCAGGCAAAGGAAATTAGTGAAAAGTTCTTTGCATTAGGTTCAGTGATTGAAGAAATGCCTAATAGTAATATTCTTTATGTGGACTGCTATCGTGATGGTGTGCATATTATTGCTGCTTTAAAGCTTAATTATAAGTATAATTCTGTATCTCTTGTAGAAGAGGAAAATGTCCGTATTACAAGAAGACAGGTTCTTCCTCAGATTGGTACGGCAGTTGATGAAGCAATTATTATAGATACAGATCATAAGAAGATATCTCTTATTGAGAAGAAGTACTTGATTGATGGCAAGATGGATACTTATTTAAATAGTCAGTGGATCAAGGGTGAAGAGAAGTTGACTGATCGTCAGAAGATTTCTACTATGAAGAAAGTAGTAAATAAGATTGATGATATTTATCATGTGAATGATAAAGAAGCACTTCCACTTGTGAAACAGGAAATATTAGAAAGAACACAGATGGGAGAACTTGTTAAACCGATAGAAGTAGTTCGTAAGGTTATGGAAAGAGATTATCAGGCTCAGGAAGAATCAGAAACAATGTTGAAGGATCTTGGGATTGGTGAAGATGATACAATTTCTTTAAACGCATTAGGACGTTCTGTAGAGGTTGTTAAGATTACTCTTGATGAGAATATTCAGATAACTATGCCAGTAGATGAATATGTGAATGGCTCTACTTTTGAAAAGAAAGAAAACCCTGATGGAACAGTTTCTATCGTATTAAATAACATTCAAGACATCACAATCAAGTAACCGTTTACATTTTTTTGCCTATATTGTCTGAAAAGAATGAATTTTGGTCATATTTATTGTATAATAAAGTTCATGAAGGGAGACATATAGGTATGTTAGATAATTTTTTGATAAAATTGTTTTTTGAAGGAAAGTGTTTAGAGGCATATAAGGTATTCGGTGCTCATCCGGATAAAAAGGGCGTTCGCTTTACAGTATATGCACCACATGCAAGAAGTGTTCAGGTTATAGGTAATTTTAATAACTGGGACGGAACACAGCATTATATGGAGAGATATAATGATGGTGGTGTGTGGACTCTCTATATTGAAGGGCTAAAGCAGTATGACCTTTATAAATATAGAATTGAAACACCTTCTGGAGCTATTGTTGATCGTGCAGATCCATATGCCTTTTTCAGTGAAATTAGACCAGGTACAGCATCTAAGGTATATAACTTAGAAGGCTATCACTGGCATGATTCTAGATGGATGAAGTCACGTTCTAATAACTATGATCGTAACATGAATATCTATGAAGCGAATCTTGGTTCTTGGAAGATGAAAAAGGAATTTACAGATACATCTGATGGAGAATTTTATACATATGAAGAAATGATTGATGAAATCATTCCTTATGTAAAGAAGATGGGCTATACACATATTGAAGTAATGCCTTTAAATGAGTTCCCATTTGATGGCTCTTGGGGATATCAGGCAACAGGTTATTTTAGTGCAACAAGTCGTTATGGACATCCAAAACAGCTTAAGAATTTCATTAATGCCTGTCATAAAGAAGGTATAGGTGTCATTATGGACTTCGTGCCTGCTCATTTTGTTAAAGATGGACATGGTCTTTATCAGTTTGATGGAGGCTGGGTTTATGAATATGCAGATGTGAATAACCGTTATACTGAATGGGATTCAGTATATTTTGATGTAACAAAAGATACTGTGCGTTCATTCTTAAAGAGTGCTGTTCATTTCTGGGCAGAAGAATTCCATATTGATGGTATTCGTTTTGATGCTGTCAGCAACCTTATTTACTGGAAAGGTAATAAAGACTTCGGTGCAAACAATGGGGCTTTAGAGTTCCTAAAGACTATGAATGAACAGATTCATGAAAGATATCCTACATTAATGACTATTGCAGAAGACTCAACTGATTTCCCATATGTTACTAAACCAGTTAAAGATGGCGGTTTAGGATTTGATTATAAGTGGGATATGGGCTGGATGAATGATACATTGAAGTATTTCAAAGAAGATCCAGTTTATCGTCAATATGATCATAATTTATTAACTTTCTCAATGATGTATTTCTATTCAGAAAGATTTATTTTGCCATTCTCACATGATGAAGTGGTTCATGGTAAAGCCACTATTTTAAATAAGATGTGGGGACTTGATGGAGACAAGTTCGCACAGGCAAAAGCTTTATATACATATATGATGACTCATCCTGGTAAGAAGCTTAATTTCATGGGTAATGAATTAGGTGAATACAAGGAATGGGATGAAAGAAAAGCATTGGCTTGGAATATCTTAGAATATCCACAGCATGATTCTTTCCATCATTTTATACAGGATTTAAATAAGATGGTTGAAGAACATCCAGCTCTTTATAGTATGGATTATGATCCAGAAGGATTTAAATGGCTGGTTGTAGATGATCATAATCAGAGTGTATTCTCATATGCTCGATTTGATAAGAAAGGCAACTGTTTAGTTGTAGTAGCTAACTTTATTGGTAATAGTCATAAGAATTATGCTGTGCCAGTACCATTTGCCGGAAGCTATAAAGAAATCTTGAATACAGATAAAGATATTTATAACGGTTCTAATTACACAAATACACGTGCTTTAAGATCAAAGAAGGGTACTTGTATCAATGAAGCACAGAGTATTCATGTAAAGTTAGCACCATTTAGCGCTATGGTATTTGAATACCATAAACCAGCTAAAAAAACGTCTTCTAAGGAGAAGAAGACAAAGAAAAGTGTTGTAAAGGAAGGAAAGTAGTAAATGTTTAATACAAAAGAAGAATTTAAATATGAATTTTCTAAGCGAATCATTGAGTCATATGGTCGTACAGTAGAAGAAGCACATTTAACGGAAAAGTTCATGGTTCTTGAAACTATGGTACGTGACTATGCATCTGTTAACTGGGCTATGACAAAGATGGCAGTTCAGGCTAAGCAGCAGAAACAGGTTCACTATTTCTCAATGGAGTTCTTAGTTGGTCGTCTATTAGTCAACAATATGATGAACTTAGGTATTTATGAAACTGCAAAAGAAGGTCTTGCTGATTATGGTATTAATATCCATGATCTAGAAGAATTAGAATCTGATGCTGGTTTAGGTAATGGTGGTTTAGGCCGTCTTGCTGCCTGCTTCATGGATTCTTTAGCTTCTTTATCTTATCCAGCTTTCGGTAATACTATTCGTTATGATTATGGTTTCTTCAAACAGAAGATTGAAAATGGATATCAGGTAGAAGTACCAGATCAGTGGTTACGTTTAGGTAATATGTGGGAAGTAAGAAAACCTAAGCATGCAACAGAAGTTAAATTCTGGGGTAAAGTAATCTGGGATGATGCAACTGGTGGATGGAAGCATGTAGATTATGAAGCAGTACGTGCTGTTCCTTATGATATGCCAATTGTTGGTAATGATACTAAGGTTACTAATACATTAAGATTATGGAAAGCTGAACCTAGTGAAAATATCCCTACAAATAAGGATTTCCGTCAGTATGCTCAGGAAGTTAATGATATCTGCCAGACATTATATCCTGATGATTCTACTCATGCTGGTAGAGTATTACGTTTAAAACAGCAGTATTTCTTTGTATGTGCTGGTATTAATTCAATTATTCGTGCACATTTAAGAGTTTATCCTGATTTAACTAACTTCCATGAAAAGAACGTTATTCAGTTAAATGATACACATCCAGTATTAGTTATTCCTGAATTAATGCGTGTATTTATTGATGATTATGGAATGGAATGGGATGATGCATGGAATATCGTATGTAAGACTTGTGCATATACAAACCATACAATCCTTGCTGAAGCATTAGAAAAATGGCCTGTTGATATGATGAGAGACTTATTACCAAGAGTTTATCAGATCATTGAAGAAATCAATAGACGTTTCATTGGCTTCGTAAAACAGCAGACTGAAAATGATAATGACTTATTACAGAGAGTTATGATCATTAAAGATAATCAGGTACATATGGCTAGACTTGCGATTGCAGGTTCATTTAGTGTTAATGGTGTAGCGCAGCTTCACTCTGACATCTTAAAAGAAAGAGAAATGAAGGATTTTGATACTTTATATCCTAACAAGTTCAACAATAAAACGAATGGTGTGACTCATAGAAGATGGCTTGCATATTGTAACCCAGAGTTAACTTCATTAATCAATGAATCAATCGGGGATAGCTGGATGCATAGACCTGATGATTTACAGAAATTAGCACCATTTGTAGAAGATTCAATTACTCAGAGTAAATTCTACAATGTAAAACAGCAGAGAAAACAGATTCTTGCAGATTATATTAAGGAACATAATGGTATTGATGTAGATGTTAATTCTATCTTTGATATTCAGGTTAAGAGATTACATGCTTACAAGAGACAGTTATTAAATGTAATGCATATTATCTATTTATATCAGAGAATGAAAGAAGATAGCAGTTTCAGAATCTATCCACATACTTTTATCTTTGGTGCAAAAGCCGCTCCTTCTTACTATTTAGCTAAGAAGATTATTAAGTTAATCAACAGCGTTGCGGATAAGGTAAACAATGATCCAGAAACAAATAAATACTTAAAGGTTGTATTTATTGAAAACTATGGTGTTACTATTGCTGAAAAGATTATTCCTGCTGCAGATGTATCTGAACAGATCTCTACTGCTGGTAAGGAAGCAAGTGGTACTTCTAACATGAAGTTCATGATGAATGGTGCTGTAACACTTGGTACATTAGATGGTGCCAATGTAGAAATTGCTGACTTAGTTGGAGATGACAACATTGTAATCTTCGGTATGAAGGATAATGAAGTCAACGAATTAAAGGCAAAAGGTACTTATAATTCTTGGAATGAATACAACAATAATCCAAACATCAAGAAGGTTGTTGATTCATTAGTCGATGGTACTTTCCATCCATCAAGAGAAGAATTCAAAATTATCTTTGATGAATTAATGAGCAGAAATGATGAATACTTCTTATTAAAGGATTTCGAAAGCTATAGACTTGCTCAGGAAAAGATCAACAACTTATATCAGAATCGTCAGAACTGGTCTAAGATGTGCTTAGCTAATATTGCGAAGAGTGGTCATTTCTCAAGTGATAGAACTATTGAAGATTATGTGAAGGATATCTGGCATTTAAATAGGGTAAAAATCTAATGAAAGATACATTCGTACTAGATGTAGATGGTGAAGAAGTGACTTGTGAAGTTATCTTAGGATTTACAGATGACGCAACAGGAAAAGAATATATCATTTATACAGATAACAGTTCAGATGAAGATGATCAGTTGAATATCTATGCTTCACAGGTAGATCCTGAGGATGCAGATAATATTCTTCCTATTGAAACAGAAGAAGAATATGCATTTATACAGGAAGTATTAGACTCAATGATGTCTGAAGATGAAGAATAA
>NZ_DBPF01000121.1:13052-13578 GCF_002299355.1 Catenibacterium sp. UBA627 | reverse complement strand
ACCTTAGAATCTAAATGATCCTGATAAGAGCTTAAGATAAAGCTAATCTTATTTACATCATCTCTATATAAATCTTCACCTTGTAAATGAATAAATCCATCCATGAATGCTTTAGAAGATTCCTTTGCTTTCTCTAGGTCGGCTCCTTTACCCTGAGCATACTTAACCATTGTTTCAGGCCCCTGCTCTAACATATAGTCATTGCAGTACATACCGCTATTAGCTTCTAGATAGAATCCTAAGTGTCTCTCATTACACCAATCTACAATATGTTTTACATCTTCCTTTGACAATCCTTGATGCATTACAACTTCATCGTGGTCTTCTACATAAGCACCATTACCACCAATCATACCATCTAAATCACATAAATTACGCTGTAGTACTTCAGCCTTAGAACATCCTGTACAAATATATACCTTATGGCCATTTGCTCGTGCCATGTCTACTGCCTTAGCTGCTGAAGCAGGTAACTTTGCTTCATAATCAATTAATGTACCATCTACATCTAGAAATATTATTTTAC
>NZ_DBPF01000121.1:11301-12951 GCF_002299355.1 Catenibacterium sp. UBA627 | reverse complement strand
CCTTTACTTAATTTAATAAGTATATCTTTCTCCACTAATTCATGAAGCACTCTCTGTAATTGTCTTCTACTACAGTGAAGTATTTCTGATGTTTTTTCTATTCTTCTTAATATATGATCATCACACTGATACTTCATATATGCGACTACTTTCTCTTCCAGTCTCATAAAGTTTTGATCATGCTGCACAGATTGAATAATATCTACGCAGGAATGAATGACTGAATGAAGAAACAACACATCTTCATTCAACTCTTTCTCATATCTTAGTGTATCAATACTTAATACCACTACATTCTCTAAAGCCTCTACAAATAAGTGAGGCTTCTTTTTTGTGACAAACTCAATATCTCCAAGAATAGGAATTTCTTTCTTTACACCTGTCACAAACTGTCTACCATCTGCCTGAATTGAATAAACATTTACGCTTCCTTTCACTAAAAAATAAATAGAATGAAAATGAAAAGAAGGCTGAATCATTAACTCTCCTTTCTCAAACTCAAACATCTGAAGACTTACATTATCTAAATGAACATAAGAAGATATAGAGTCACTATATTTCTCTATTAACAGTTTATCTTTTATCTCTTTCACATCTCTATTGTGACATATGACACAATAAATCTCAAACAAAACTGATAAGATAGGGCAGGAGGTTAATACAATGAATGAATTATTTGAAACAATGCCTGTCAAGAAAGCTTACTTTAAGATTGCTTTACCAGTAGTTCTTTCTATGATGGTCACTTTAGTCTATAACTTAGTCGATACATTCTTTGTATCACAAACACAAAATACAAATCTTGTTGCAGGTGTCTCATTATGTGCACCTCTATTTACATTAATGATTGCTTTAGGAGATATATTTGGACTAGGAGGCAGTTCAGTAATCTCTCGTCTATTTGGGAATAAAGAAATTAAAGAAGCAAAAAGAGTCAGTGCTGTATGCTTTTATTATGCTATCGGGGTCTCTCTCCTTACCTCTTTAATCATGATTCTATTTAAGAATTCTATTCTTTCATTACTTGGAACAGAAGCATCTACAAGACCTTATGTTTTACAGTATTATCATGTGATTTCTATTGGGGGAGTCTTCATAATTCTATCGATGATTCCTACAAATCTAATCAGATGTGCAGGACATGCTCAGGATGCTATGATAGGTACAATTCTTGGTTGTGTCATCAATATCATTCTTGATCCTATTTTCTTATTTGTATTTCATATGGAAGCCACAGGTGTCGCAATTGCGACTGTATTCTCTAACTTTGTCACAGATGCATATTTAGTTTATGTGATTAAACGTAAATGTCCAGAACTCAGTGTTTCTTTAAAGGATGCCCATTGCAATACACGTCATATAAAAGGTCTCATCTTTATTGGTATCCCAGCTTCTCTTACAAATATTATGCAGTCTTTTGCAGTCACTCTTACTAATCAATATTTACGTCCCTATGGATCAAATGCGATTGCCAGCATGGGAATCGCATTAAAAGTCAATATGATTATTATGATGGTTCTTGTTGGCTTTGCCTTTGGTGCACAGCCACTTATTGGATATTGTATCGGAGCATGCAATAAAAAGAGACTTAAAGAAGTCTTACGCTTTGATGCTTTAGTCATTATATCCTTTGCCTGCGTTATGACACTT
>NZ_DBPF01000121.1:3138-11139 GCF_002299355.1 Catenibacterium sp. UBA627 | reverse complement strand
GCAATGATCATCTCTTTATCAAGACAGGGCGTGATATTCTTTGTTGTAATGATTGTCCTTACGGCATTATTAGGCTATATGGGCATTCTTCTTGCACAATGTATCAGTGATATCATTACACTTATTATAGGTTTATTACTCGTCAAAAAAATGAGGCTCGAATAATCGAGTCTCATTTTTATTAGTCTTCATAGCTTAAGGCTTCAGGACCTTGTTCACCAGAAGAGATTCTTACGACATTCTCTACATTATAGATAAAGATCTTACCATCACCCATATGACCAGTGTATAGAACACTTCTTGCTGCATCTACAACTGTCTGTACAGGAATACTAGATACAACAATCTCAGCCTTTACCTTAGGCAATAACTGGATATCAACCTTAGCGCCTCTATAATAAGCAGTCTGTCCTTTTTGAACACCACAGCCTGATACTCTTGTCACTGTCATACCAGCAACGCCAATATCATTCATAGCAACTTTTAAAGCATCCATCTTTTCTGCTTTCGCAATAATAACAATCTTACTGATCTTACCTTCCCCATTGACTGCAACAGTAGGAACAGCTTCTGCAACACTTAATTCAGGAGCTGAAACAGTTGCAGCAGTAGCACCAGTATAAGTTTCTGTTTCTAATGCGAAACCTGCATAAGCACTCTCTAAACCATGTTCAAGCTTATCAAGACCAGTAATTTCTTCTTCTTCAGTAACTCTAAGACCAACAGTATGCTTAATAACTACGAATGTAATAGTCATTAATACAGCAGTCCAAACACCAATACATAATAAGCCAAGTAATTGAGTACCTAATAACTTAAAGCCTCCTCCGTAGAATAGACCTTGAGCCTTAGGCATTGTATCAGTACCGCAGGCAAATAATCCAACACAGATAGTACCAAGTAAACCATTACCAAAATGAACAGCGACAGCACCAACTGGATCATCGATATGTAATTTATAATCTAATAACCAAGTAAAGAAACAAACAGTAAATCCAGATAAAATACCAATAATACAAGCACCCATTACATTGACTGCATCACATCCAGCAGTAATTGCAACTAAACCTGCAAGAGAACCGTTTAAGCTCATAGCTACATCAGGCTTACCATACTTTAACCAAGTAAAGATCATAACAGTACATGTTGCAAGAGCTGGTGCAACAGTAGTAGTTGCGAAGATAGTTGCTAACTGAGTACCATTCTTTGCAGCAGCACCGTTGAATCCATACCAGCCAAACCAAAGAATGAATACACCTAAAGCACCAATAGTTAAACTATGACCAGGAATACCATTTGGGCTTCCATCTTTATTAAACTTACCAATACGAGGACCAAGAAGTTTAGCCCCAATTAAAGCAGTTAAACCACCAACGAAGTGAATAACTGCACTACCAGCGAAATCATGGAATCCCATTGCTGCTAACCAGCCATCAGGTCCCCAAACCCAATGAGCTTCAATAGGATAAACAACTAAAGAAATAACGAATGAATAAATACAATAACTTAAGAACTTAGTTCTTTCTGCCATAGCTCCAGATACGATAGTTGCTGCAGTTGCACAGAATACTAAGTTGAATACGAAGCTAGACCAATCAGTTGATGCAAAGTTAGTTAATGGACCATTTCCAAAACCAACCCAGCCAATAAATCCGTTAGCTACATCGCTCCCACATAAGAAGCTATAACCTACAATAAGAAAAGCAACAGTTCCTAAACAGAAATCCATCAAGTTCTTCATGATGATATTTCCAGCGTTCTTAGCACGGGTGAACCCTGCCTCAACCATTGCGAAGCCTGCCTGCATAAAGAATACAAACGCGGCACCAATTAAATACCATATACCAAAAACTTCAGTTAAAACCTTTGCCATAAGCACTCCCCCTTTATCATGTTTATGTTTTCTTTTTACCTTTCTGGTATGACTGCATTATACGAATAGAAAATAGTCGTGTCAATAATAAATTATCACCATAACGTTAAATTATCATATACATTTATCGGAATAAGCGAAAAAAAGCACCTCATATTCATGATAAAATGAATTATTGATAGATAATAAAAAATATTATAAAGTGATAAAAAATTATTAAAACATGTATAATTTTTATATTATGGCATAAAAAATGCGATAAAAAAGAAAATCATGGTATACTTTTTTTGAGGGTAATTATAAAAAGGGGAAAGTTTTTTAGTACATCCAGAAGAAGATATGACAACACTTATGAATAAAGTACATCATTCTCAGATTGTGACTATTGATTAAACATATCATCTTCTTGTGCTTCTACATTAGAAGATGTTGTGAAAGCTTTAGAACAAGCGAAACATGTTTACTTATTTGGTGTAGGTGGTTCAGCTATTGTCTGTGATGATTTTATACATAAGCTTATGAGGATAGGGAAGCCTTCTAATTATTGTCCTGATATTCATTTACAGAAGACTTTTATACCTGCTATGACACAGGAAGATTTAGCTATCTTTGTTTCATATTGTGGAAAAACAAAAGGTATAGTCACTGCGGCTAAATGGGCAAAGGAAATGAACATCCCATCTGTCGCAATTACACAATCTGCTTATAATAAGCTTGGTAAGTTAGTAGATCATGTATTAACTGTTCCTTCACAGGATCAGGCATTACGTATTGGCGCAATGAGTTCTCGTTATTCTTCACTTATGTTGTTGATCTTCTTTACTATGGATTAGTGAAACGTAATAAAGAAGAATATGCACAAAAGATTATTAATACAAGACGTATTATTCAAGAAATGGAAAAGTAGGTGTAAGTTATGGAAAAGATAGAAAAATGGATATCAAACAACAAGGATATTGAACAGGAATTAATACGATTGAGAAGACATTTTCATGAACATCCAGAAGTCGGTCATCCTCTTCCTCAGACACAGGAATATATAGTGAAACTGCTTGAAATGTATGGCTATGAGAATATTATTGTGAATCCCGGAGGAAGTATTGAAGTACTTGTAGGACCTCATGATAAGAAGATTCTTTTACTTAGAAGTGATATGGATGCATTACCACTTGTGGAACATACAAATCTTCCTTTTAAGTCTATTAATGGATCTATGCATGCATGTGGACATGATATGCATGCTTCTATGATGTTGATGTGTGCCAAGCTTTTGAAACAGAATGAAAAGAAACTCAAAGGACAGATCAAGATTGTCTTCCAGCCCCATGAAGAAGGACTAGTTGGCTGTAAGATGATGATAGAAGATGGGGTATTAAAGTATCCTCGTGTTGATGCGGCAGTAGGCTTACATGTCATGCCGGCGACAGAAGATAAGACAGGTACAATTCGTACGATTCGTAAAGCAATGACAACAGCGTCTACAATCTTTGAAATCAATATTACAGGTAAGAGTTCACATGGTTCTATGCCAGAAAAAGGTATTGATGCACTGCGTGTGGCTGTTCATATCTATCAGCAATTACAGGAAATCATTCCTAAAGAAATCAGCATGAGTCATGATGATGTACTTACAATTGGTATTATGAATGCAGGTAAAGCACATAATATTATTCCAGAAAAAGCCTATATGAAATGTTCACTAAGATGTTATCGTCCAGATGATCAGGAATATATTATGGTAAGAGTGAATGAATTAGTACAAAGTATTGCTTCTATGTATCATGCCCAGGCAGGTATTACAATCTTACAGCAGGCACCAAGTGTCTATAATGATCCTGCATTACTTAAATCTATTATGGATGTAGAAAAAGATGTATTTGGTGGTTATATTAAGAAGTTAGAACTACCTCTTACAATCTCAGAAGACTTTGGCCATATTACTGCCAATGTACCTTCACTCTTTGTGACTCTGGCGGCAGGATGTAAACAGGATGGTTATATTTATGGTCTTCATAACAAAGCCACTGTTTTTGATGAAGGCTGCTTAATGTATGGCCTGTATTTCTTATATAATGCTGCAATGAATTGGAATGTGAAGTACTAAATATCTTGCATTCACAAAAAGAGAACAGGTATAATATTTACCAATGATGAATGGGAGAAAACAGAAAAAATGAACAAGATTGATCAAAAAACAGTATATACAATTAAAGCACTTTGTGCAGATATGATTCAGAAAGCAAATTCAGGACATCCAGGACTTCCTTTAGGGGCTGCTGGATTCACTCATGTATTATGGTCACAGGTATTAAACCATAGTGCAAAGCATCCTGAATGGGTTAACAGAGATCGTTTTATTTTATCGGCAGGACATGGTTCAAGCATGCTTTATAGTTTATTACATCTATATGGTTATGGCTTAACTATGGATGATTTAAAGCAGTTTAGACAGTTAGGTTCACTTACACCAGGACATCCAGAATATGGACATACAGTAGGTGTAGATGCCACTACAGGTCCTTTAGGACAGGGCTTAGGCATGGCTGTTGGTATGGCAATGGGTCAGGCTCATTTAGCCACTGTATTTAATAAACCAGGTTATGATCTATTTGATCATTATGTTTATGCATTAGCTGGTGATGGATGTATGATGGAAGGAATCTCTTCAGAAGCATTATCACTTGCTGGTACACTTAAGTTAGAAAAGCTCATCATCTTATATGATTCAAACAACATTTCTATCGAAGGTAACACAAACATCACATTTACAGAAAATGTATCAGACAGAGTAAAGGCATTTGGTTTTGAAACATTAACTGTAGAAGATGGAGATAACTTAGATGAAGTACTTGCTGCATTAGAAAAAGCAAAGACTATTAAAGGTAAACCTAAGTTCATTGAAATCAAGACAACTATCGGTAAAGATAGTCCAAACGAAGGTTCAGAAAGCACTCATGGTGCACCACTAGGCGTGAATAACGTCAAGGCATTAAAAGAAAAACTTGGTCTTCCACAGGAAGAATTCTATGTACCAGAAGAAGTATATGATTATCTAGCTTCTACACAAAAACGTGTAGATGATTTATATGATGCTTGGACTTCTATGCAGGATAAATATTTTGAAGAATATCCAGAAATGAAGATTGTATGGGAACAGTATTTTAACCCTGACTTTGCAAGAATTTTCAAGGATAATCCATTATTCTGGGCAAATAAACATCACAATATTGCAACTCGTGCTGCAAGTGGTGAAACAATGAACCTTATTAAGGATTTTGCCCCTAACTTCATTGGTGGTTCAGCCGACTTAGGACCTTCTAATAAGACAGTCTTAAAGGGTGAAGGTGAATTCAGTGCAGACAACTATGGTGGACGTAATATCCACTTTGGTGTAAGAGAACAGGCTATGGCTGCAGTAGGTAATGGTTTAATGTTATATGGTGGATTAAAGGCATATGTGGCTACATTCTTTGTATTTAGTGACTATGTAAAACCTATGGCTCGTTTGTCTTCATTAATGAAGCTTCCACTTACTTATGTATTTACTCATGATAGTATTGGTGTAGGGGAAGATGGACCAACACATGAACCAGTAGAACAGTTGACTATGCTTCGTGCAATGCCTAACATGTATGTATTTAGACCATGTGATGAATTTGAAACAAAAGCCGGCTGGTATGTCGCAATGAGTTCAAAAGAAACACCTACATCTCTCATCCTTTCTAGACAGGACTTACCTAAGATGGTAGGCAGTAACAGAGGTGCCTTAAGAGGTGGTTATATCATTGATGACTGCATGAGTAAGCCAGATATCATCATTATTGCATCAGGTTCAGAAGTAGACTTAGCAGTCAAAGCTAAAGAACAATTAAAAGACCCTAACTTAAATATCAGAATCGTTTCTATGCCTTGTCAGGAATTATTCAGAGAACAGTCTGAAGAATACAAAGAATCTATTTTACCATCATGTGTAGAAAATAGAATTATTGTAGAAGCAGGAAGCCGTTTATCTTGGGGTGAATTCGCAGGATTCAAAGGCAAATATGTCACTATGGATACATTTGGTGCTTCAGGTAAGTCAGCAGACTTATTCAAGGAATTCCATTTAACTGTAGAAGATGTAATCAAAGCCATCAAAGAATTCTAAACAAATTCATTTTAGCCTCTTATAATAGTATTATAAGGAGGCTTTTTTATGTGGATACTTTATGCACTTGGTTCTGCCTTTTTTGCAGGACTTACAGCAGTTCTCGCAAAATGTGGTATTGAACATACAAACTCTCACTTAGCGACTGCATTACGTACTATTGTTGTACTCATCTTTTCATGGATCATGGTAGGAATAGTTGGCTCATTTGATACAATCCATACAATCACCCATAAGACATTTCTATTCTTAATTCTTTCTGGAATATCTACTGGAGCAAGCTGGTTATGTTACTTTAAGGCATTACAATTAGGTAATATCAATAAAGTCACAGCTGTAGATAAGACAAGTGTTGTATTGACGATTATTCTTTCTCTTATATTTTTCAAAGAAAGTGTCACAGTCTATAAGATCTTAGGTATGATCATTCTTACAGCAGGTACATATTTAATGGTAGAAAAGAAGGAAGATAATAAACAGACAAGTAATGCCTGGTTACTTTATGTTGTTCTTTCTGTTGTCTTTGCAAGTTTGACGACAATACTTGGTAAGATTGGTATTAAAAATATTGAAAGTAATCTAGGTACAGCCATTCGTACAAGTATTGTACTTGTTATGAGCTGGATTGTGGTTTTTGTAACGCATAGTGAAATGAATATGAAGAGTATACCAAAGAAAGAATATCTCTTTATTGTGTTATCAGGCTTAGCCACAGGAGGTTCCTGGTTATGCTTCTACCATGCCCTGCAAAATGGACCAGCAAGTTTAGTCACTCCTATAGATAAGTTGAGTATTCTATTTACTGTATTATTCTCTTATCTTATTTTTCATGAGAAACTCTCTAAGAAATCATTGCTTGGATTAATGCTAATAGTATCTGGTACCTTGGTTATGCTTCTCTAACAACAGTTATACTCCTCTCACTTTTTTAACAAACCTTCTCTATAGTGTTATTATGATTTTGTTAGTTAGGACTAACAGAGGAGAAAAAGAATATGAAAGACTTATTCAAAAACCAATTATTATGGTCATTTGTAGGTGGTGTAGCCGCTACAGTTGCAGGTAGTAAGTTCGTAAAGAGCGATTGCGCAAGAAATGCAGCTGTAAAATCAGTCGCTACTGGCATGCAAATCAAAGATGAAGCTCTTGCTACTTATGATACAATTGTAGAAGACGCAAAAGATATCTATGCTGAAGCGAAAAGCAAGAAAGAAGCAAAATAGGAAATAGTCATTTCCTATTTTTTAGGTGATAAGAGAATGTTAGAGTATCGTATAGTACATGACATACCAGGACGTATGAGAATACGTTATGGACGTTATCGCTTTTCTAGAAATAAGGCACTAGCCTTACATTTCGCATTATGTAAATGGGATATGGTTGAATCAGCCGATGTCAATGAAAGAACAGGTTCTATTTTGTTCACTTATAGTGTTGATCAAAGAGATGCTTTGATTGACAAAATCAACTCTCTAGATATACCTCACTTTGATGATGCACCCTATGAAAAGATCATTAAAGAAAACAAGTATCTTATAGATCACCGTGATATCAACGATCAATACATTGGAAAATTCACTGGTATTATCGCAAGAAGATATGCCTCTAAATGGTTTCTACCATTACCAATAAGAAACGTATTAACCATTTATCATACTATTCAATATGTGAAAGAAGCACTGGACTCTCTTGTACATAAACGTATTGATGCACCAGTACTTGATGCCACNNTCTGTTTCTTTATTATCAGGACAATGGGGTACAGCACGTAATATCATGTTCTTATTGAATATCTCTTCATTACTTGAATACTATACAAAGAAAACTACATCATTGCAGCTCAAAGAAACATTGTCTGTGAATATTGATAAAGTATGGGTATTAGAAGAAGGAAAAGAAAAACAGATTCCTACAACTCATTTACAGAAAGAAGATATTGTCGTTGTACAGACAGGTTCTATGGTTCCAGTAGATGGTGAAG
>NZ_DBPF01000121.1:2554-3103 GCF_002299355.1 Catenibacterium sp. UBA627 | reverse complement strand
AATGAATCAAGCTTTATTGGTGAACCATTAAGCAAGATGGTAAAACAAGGAAGTTCTGTTTTTGCAGGGACTGTTGTAGAAGAAGGTAAGATTTATATCAAGGTAAGAAATCTACAATTAGAAAGCCGTATTAATAAGAATGTAGATATGATTGATACAAACGAATCATTGAAAGCAGGTATTCAATCAGGGGCTGAACATCTTGCAGATGCAATTGTCCCTTATAGTTTTGTGGCTTTCTTTGGATTATTACTTGCCACAAGAAATCTTATACGTGCTTCATCAGTATTACTTGTAGACAATTCATGTGCGATTAAGTTATCTACATCTATTTCTGTTATTATTGCGATGCAGGAAGCAGGTCGTCATTCTGTTATGGTAAAGGGTTATAAATACCTAGAAGCAATGGATCAGGCAGATACGATTGTCTTTGATAAAACAGGAACTCTCACAAATGCTCAGCCATTTGTCTAGAAAGTGACACCAGTAGGAAATTATATACGTGAAGAAGTATTACGTATTGCAGCTTGTTTAGAAGAACACTTCCCA
>NZ_DBPF01000121.1:1657-2394 GCF_002299355.1 Catenibacterium sp. UBA627 | reverse complement strand
AGTGATCATTTTGTATTTGAAGATGAACATATTACTAAAACAGAAGAAATAGAAACACTCATCAATAACTTACAAAATTGAAGGTGCCAGTTCTTTGATATTCCTCGCAATAGGTGGAGAACTTGTAGGTATTATTTCTATCTATGATCCACTCAAACCAGAAGCAAAAGAAACAATCATGAATCTTAGACGTAGTGGTTTTAAGAATATCATTATGTTGACAGGTGATAGTGAGAATGCGGCTAAGCATATTGCAGAAGAACTCAATATTGATGGTTACTTAGCAGGCGTATTACCTGAAGATAAAGCAAACTATGTCAAAAAATTAAGAGATGAAGGACATAAAGTTGTTATGGTAGGTGATGGTGTTAATGATACTCCAGCCTTATCTTGTGCGGATGTATCTATTTCCTTACAGGATAGTTCAGATATCGCAAGAGAACTTGCAGATGTCACATTAACATCTTCTTCATTAGAAGAAATTGTCGTATTTAAACAATTATCAAAACTATTAATGAAAAGAATCAAGCGTAACTATACAAGAATAGTCACTTTAGGATTAATATTATTAGGTATGTTTGGTATTTTACCAGCAAGTACAACATCACTTATTCATAATGGTTCAACATTTATCTTTGCGATGTCATCTTCTACATCATTATTAGAAAATTGATGTACAGCCCCGTTCTGGGCTTTTTTATTTCCTAGGAAAAATACAAATGTTAACTTAAGTTTAC
>NZ_DBPF01000121.1:0-1564 GCF_002299355.1 Catenibacterium sp. UBA627 | reverse complement strand
AATCTCACTCAACCATATATCTAATAGATATCCCTTATTAAACGACATCAGCATCACAGTGAAGTATGGAGAAATATATGGCATAGTGGGAAAACAGGCAACAACTCTATTTAAAATCATTCTTGGTAAAACCTACTATGATCAAGGACAAGTCAGTATTCTAGAAAGTACTCAAGAAAAGTATTTAAGACGTAATAGAAAAAGAATAAGCCATGCTGTCAACAGCCACTTCTTTAATCATTTGAATGCATCTAAAAACCTTTACTATCACTGTCTCATAAAAGGTATTTATGACAAAAAAGAAGTTGAACATGTCCTATCTCTCGTGGTTTTGCAGGACCAACAGTTACTTTACCGTGACTTCTCACACAATATGAAATGTCGCCTTGCGATTGCGAAAGCTCTCTTAGGACATCCAGCTATTCTCCTACTTGATGAACCAATGGAAGATCTCAATAATGACGAAATAGCTTCTATTAGACAGCTTCTTCTTGCACTCAATAAAGAAGGTATTACGATACTGCTCTCTAGTCATTGTATCAAGCACTTAAAAGGATTGTCACGCACCATTGCATCATAGAATATGGAGCTATTAAAGAGATTAAGGAGGGAACTCTTTGATTAAATCATGAATAAGTATGCCAATAAGATTCTGGGGTTATTACATCATTCAATTTTTTTGTGCTATTTAATCCAGAGATATACATTTCTCGACTTCTTTCCCCTCATAATAGGATTAAGTCATTAATACGGATACTCTCAATTTCCTAGAATATACAGAAGAATAAATAACCGGATAATTCTTTCAAATGTAGTCAACATCAGTCTTTAGTGACATCCTGCTTAAACTATAACCCCAGCTGAATCTTATAAAGACTTTCATGATCCTTTTGACATAGTAACCAATATCTTCCTGCATGATCATGAAAGTCTATTTTATATTGCATTATTCAACAAAATGGAGAATCGAAGGGTGAATATGAAAAAGAAGGTCATATTGTTTGTATTTATTATTTAATTGGTATAGTAACAATTGCAGTAAACAGATATTACAGTACTGACCATACTTTATCTGACTGCTACTATACACAGATTCCTCGCGTTGATGTGAATAGAGAATCATGGCTCATCGATGATTTTGGTCATAAACAACCCATTGGTAAAGAATATGTTCTTGTTTGTTATAAATTTGTGGCGAAAAACCCACACGTTTGCATGTGGGATGAAAGCCACATTTCACTTGATAAATACTTAGAAAAATGATATATAATCTATGTATATTAAAGTATAGAAAGCAAACTGATCATTAGTAAAAGTAACTATGATATAAACACACATTCAACAAAACAACCATCACTGTAATCAGAAAAATCCTAATAGTGCTGCACATATAGCGAACAATAATAACCATGCAGAACAGTGCAATCCTAATAATTCAGCATATCATTCAAATTGTGGAAAAAAGTAATGGCATGAACTAAAAGTGACAATGTATAAATAAATATTTCCATTCCTGCTGGATGGAAAATAGAACTTGAAACCCCTGCACGTATCTATTCTGTTG
>NZ_DBPF01000126.1:11216-11466 GCF_002299355.1 Catenibacterium sp. UBA627 | reverse complement strand
CGGTTTAGAAAGTCCCGAAACCCGCATAAACACTGGTTTTTTTCGACTTTTACTTGTCGAGGGGCTTCATTGTCGGGAATAAGATAACTTCACGGATAGTTTCCTGACCAGTTAATAACATAACTAATCTGTCGATACCCATACCCATACCACCAGTTGGTGGAAGACCGTATTCAAGAGCTTCTACATAGTCCATATCCATTTCGTTGGCTTCATCGTTACCTAATTCTTTTTCTTTTAACTGATTTGC
>NZ_DBPF01000126.1:1082-11166 GCF_002299355.1 Catenibacterium sp. UBA627 | reverse complement strand
ATGAATAATTCGAATCTCTGAGTGAAACGAGGATCCTGTAAGTTCTTCTTTGCGAGTGGAGAGATTTCAATTGGATGACCATATACGAATGTTGGTTCTACAATTGTTTCTTCTACATACTTTTCAAAGAATGCATTGACGATATGACCATATGCAAAATGTGGTTCTACTTCAATACCATGTTCTTCAGCAAGTTTCTTAGCTTCTTCAAAAGTCTTCTGTTCACCAAAGTCTACACCAGTCTTTTCTTTAATTGCATCAACCATAGAGATTCTCTTGAATCCAGGTGCTAATGAAATAGAATGACCTTTGTATTCTACATCATAAGTACCATTGACAGTCATTGCGGCATTCGCAATGATACCTTCTGTTAAGTCCATCATACCTTCAAGGTCAGAGAATGCTTTATATACTTCGATAGTAGTGAATTCTGGGTTATGAGTTCTGTCCATACCTTCGTTTCTGAATAAACGACCGATTTCATAAACAGCATCCATACCACCTACGATTAATCTTTTAAGGTTTAATTCTGTTGCGATTCTTAAGTAGAAATCTTTATCTAATGCATTGAAATGAGTGATGAAAGGCTTAGCTGCAGCACCACCAAGAATAGAGTTCATGATTGGTGTTTCTACTTCTGTATAACCTTTGTCATCTAAATAATGCTGGATTGAACGTACAATCTTAGGTCTCATGAAGGCTACTTTACGTGCTTCATCATTCATGATTAAGTCAACATATCTTCTTCTGAAACGTTCTTCAGTATCTGTTAAACCATGGAACTTTTCTGGTAAAGGTCTTAAAGCCTTAGTAAGGTGTGTATACTTTTCTACTCTTACAGTTAATTCACCAGTATGAGTCATGAATACTTCACCATCAATACCGATAATATCACCTAAATCGCTCTTCTTAACTAATTCATAAACATCTTCACCAACAGTATCTTTCTTGATATATAACTGGATTTTTCCATCTCTATCAAGAAGGTTCATGAAGCATACTTTACCTTTTCTTCTCTTTGCAACAATACGACCTGCGATACTTACAGCTGGTTTGCTTTCTTCTAATTCTTCTGCAGTCTTACCGCTATAGTTCTTTCTAATATCTGAAGTATAAGCAGTCACATCAAATCTCTGTCCAAATGGATCAATTCCAAGATCTTTAAGTTCCTGTAACTTCTGTCTTCTTACTAATTCCTGATCAGTAAACTTTCTTTCTTCCATGTGTGTTCTCCTTCTTTAGAATATAAAAACTCTCATCCGCTAGGGACGAGAGTTAACCGTGGTACCACCCTTATTCATCTACATAAGTAGACCTCATTAAGCCTTAACGCGGCAACACGTTATTTTATCACATCAGATCCAAAATACAGCTCCCAGTCTTTATTCATATCAACTTCCCCATTCCTTTACACCAGCCAGGAATTCTCTCTGCGTTCCATCGATATTACTCTTCTGTTCATAGCTTTTACTCAAGTATTATAGACAATAAATAAATATGTTGTCAAGGTCAATTTATCTGCCTTATTCAATCTAATTTGTCTATAGACGTTTTTCAAATCCACCAAGGATTTCTGAATCCTCACTAATAGTCACAAATGCCTGTGGATCAATATCATGTACAATCTTCTTAAATGTTTTCACTTCATATTTATTGATTGCACAATAAAGAATATATTGATCATTTTCTGTATAAGCACCCTTACCCATCCAGTAAGTTACACCTCTACCTGTCTTTTCCATAATCACATTCTTCATATCCTTTTCTTTAGTGAAGATTAATGCTATCACATTGATATTCTGATAGTGGATATGGTCACTAATGAAATACAATACAAATACAAAGATAATAGAATACAGTGTAGTCTGTAAATCAAAGATAAATGCACAGCAAGTTAAAATAACTGCATTCAAACTTATTGATAACTTTCCTACTGAGAATCCTTGTTTAGTCTTAGATAAGCATACACCCGCAATGTCAATACCACCTGCACTACCACTACCTTTGAGGGCAAGTCCTACACCAACGCCACACATAATAGCCCCGAAGATACAGTTAGATAACATATCGGGCATGATTGGATGTGTTAAGTTAGGTAAGAAAGATAATGTAATAGTCTGTACAACAACACTCATACCTGTTTTAACACAGAATTCTCTGTTCAAGATTCTATATCCCATAATAAATAATGGAATATTAATCATAAAGTTGATGATCCCTACAATGTTCATTGATTTAGGAATTGGTAGAAGTTTTCTTACAAAAACTTCGATAATCTGTGATGTACCAATTACACCTCCAAAGTTCAAGCCATTAGGTGTTACAAACAACCAGATTCCTAAAGATAATAAAATACTTCCGGCAATGACTTCGCCATACTTTTCTAGATTTTCCCTCATAGCGTCCCTCTTTCATATCATAACATATGAGTATTAAAACAAATAAAAGAATGCCTTTCAAGCATTCTTTAGTAAATTCCATATTCTATAAATAGATTCGCAATAGACTCAATAATATAGAGAACAGGCACCTGTGTTGCTGAACTATAAAAGTCACCATTTTTAGTACTTGGCATATAATACGTAAGAGCTAAATCAGACATCTTTGCAGCTGTTGAAGAGGCACTATTGGTAATCACAATAATCTTAATATCATATTTTTTTAAGTCTTTGATACGATCAATGATTTCTCTTGTTTCTCCTGAAACTGTGAAGAAAAAAGCACAGTCATTTTGATCATACATCCCCCTAAAACGGCTACTGAAGTCTCCAATATACATTGTACGTTTTCCCTTACGATTAAATAAAGAAGCCGCAAACTTCGCAATCGCATCACTTAGGCCAATGCCAGAACAGATTACCTCGTGACTGTTCACAATTATTTCAGCAGCTTGATGAATAAGATCATCAAACTCTTTATTATCTACTCGATTAAAATAATCAAGAATATAATTTAAAGCACGTTTATTTTGTATAGGTTTATCTTCCTGATCCAGTTTCATTTCTGCTTTCCATTCTAAGAATCCTTCATAACCAAGTTTTTTAGCTACTCTTGTAATCATAGAAGAAGATACATGAAGATCTGTAGATAAATCTTTAAGTTTCATATGAATCACTTCATAACGATGAGAGATGATGTAGTTGTAAATATCTAATTCTAAATCACTTAATTGATTCATTTGGTCTGCCGTAACCATAAAATACCTCCAAAAGGTATTTTATCATACTTTATGCAAATCTCTTTTTCATTTTCTTATTCTGTTTCTTATTTTTCTTTTCAATACTCAACAACATATTCTTATAATCTTCTGACTTGATGTCTACAACAAGTGTATGTGAGACAATATCATGTAATGATTTCTTAGACTTTAAGATAATCACAAGTATTCCAGATAATATAGTAATAACGAGTCCTACTTTATTCCAGATAGAGGCAATATTGTATCCAGTTAATACATTGACTAATTGATGAAACATATTACTGCATGTATAAATACTTCCTTCTACTAAGAAGATCATAATAACCTGTCTAATGATCAGTTGTTTCACATTCACTTCTTGATAGTCGTCATTCACAATCTTTAATCCTAATAGTTTTTTACCTAAAGTCTGTCCTTTCCAAATTATAGGTAATACTACATAGTACACAAATGCAACTGAAAGTGAAAGAACACCTGCAATTACTTGATAATATCCCTTAAATATAGATAACTGCTGAGGAATATAGACAGCATCCTTATGAAGAGACATATATAACAGAATAAGAGGAAGTGATGATAAGACACTTCCTAAATACCAATCAATACCATAAGCAATTATACGTTTGATATAACCTGTTTTATTCACAGGTTCATTTCTTAATTTATTCCACATCTTATCATCCTCCTTTATTAATTTAAGTGTTGATATAAAGCACCTATTAAGTTCGCATCATTACGATATTCACAAACTACGATTTCTGGTGGCAATGTGCTTGCATAACATGAATTATAGATTTCATCAAAATTCTTTTTGATAAGTTCTAATAGTAATGGCTGTGCACTAATACCTCCACCAATAGCCACTTTTTCACAATCAAAGATCTGATTGATGTTGTAGATCTGCACTGCAGTTTCTAAACAGAACTGATTTAATCCTTTTAAAACAGCCTCATTTCCATTATTTGCCATTTCAAAGATTTCTTCACCTGTAAAATGCTCTTCTGTTTCTAATGCTTCCTGGATATGTAATAATAATCCATTGATTCCATTACTTGCATACCAAGATGTATCACCATCATATGGCTTATGGTAATCAGTGATGATATTAGAAAATTCACCTGCACCAAATCTACATCCGCTTAATACCTTATGATCCTTAATTAAAGCACCACCAATAGCTGTGCCAAGAATCACTACAGCACCGTCCTGAATATCTCGAAGACTGCCAAAACCTAGTTCTGCGTTAGCAGCACATTTTGCATCATTACCAATTGTGACTCTTACACCACAATGCTCAGATAGTAATTCTGCCATGTTTATATCATGAATATAAGTTAAAGCACCACCAGTGAAACAATAACCTTTATTAGGATCAATTCTTCCTGGCATACTCATCGCAATACCAGATACATCAGAATATGTATTATATAGAGATTCAACGCTATTTACAAATGAATCAAGGCAATCTAAGGGAGTAGGCACTTTACCTCTTTCATATATATTCTTTTCTGCATCCATTACTGCATATTTAATAGCACTGCCACCAACATCTAGAACTAAGTATTTTTTCATAATTTTTCTCCGTTACTTTCTATTACTTTTTTATACCATTCAAAGGAATCCTTCTTGCTTCTTGCAAGTGTTCCCTGACCTGCATTATCTTTATCCACATAAATGAAACCATAACGTTTCTTCATTTCACCCGTACCAAAGCTAACACAGTCAATACATCCCCATACAGTATAACCTAATAAGTCTACACCATCAATATCTACTGCATTCTTCATTTCTTCGATATGCGCTTTAAGGTAATCAATACGGTACTGGTCATGTACTTTTCCATCTACCATCTGGTCCACTGCACCGAAGCCATTTTCTACAATAAATAGAGGAAGGTTATAACGGTCATACATCCAGTTTAAGCTATATCTTAAACCTTTCGCATCAATTGGCCATCCCCACTCAGTCTTTGAAATATATGGGTTATCACATAAATCTGTTTCTTCATTATAGTCAAGGTTGACATCTCCATCACCCTTAACCGCAAATGACATATAATAACTAAATCCAATATAATCTACTGTACCCTGAGGAAGAACAGCTAAGTCTTCTTCAGTAATATCTAGATTGAAGTTCTTTCTTTCAAAGAAAGACTTCATATAACCTGGATAACGTCCTCTTGCATGAACATCCATATACCAGAAACGCTTATGGTTAGCGCCTACTGCCTTCAACATATCATCTGGATTACAAGAATATGGATAAATAGGTGTCATCGCAATCATGCATCCGATCATCATAGAAGGATCAATAGCATGTCCTTCTTTAATAGCCATCGCACTTGCAACAAGCTCATAATGTGCTGCCTGATAAACAGTACGTTCTTTGTCTTCACCTTCTTCAAATATAATACCTGAGTTAGTAAATACAGCTACGTCTGCTTCATAGTTCGCCTGGTTGTTGATTTCATTGAAAGTCATCCAGTATTTAACTTTATTGTGGTATCTTTCGAAACATACTTTTGCGAATCTTACAAAGAATGTAATCATCTTTCTGTTTCTCCATCCACCATACTTTTCAACTAAATGATAAGGCATTTCAAAGTGTGATAATGTGATGACTGGCTGAATACCATTCTTTAATAGTTCATCAAACATATCATCATAGAACTTTAAACCTTCTTCATTTGGTGTTTCTTCATCTCCCATTGGGAAGATTCTTGCCCAGGAAATAGATGTTCTAAAACATTTAAATCCCATTTCTTTAAATAAAGCGATATCTTCCTTATAGTGGTGATAGAAATCAATCGCTGTATGATTTGGATAGAACTCGTCAGGTTCAATTGTTTTAGTGATCTTTCTACGAGTAGTGGCAGAACCAACTGTCATCATATCTGAGACATTTGGTCCTTTACCACCTTCATTAAATCCACCTTCTACCTGATGTGCAGCAACTGCTCCACCCCATAAGAAGTCTTTACGCATTGTTTTCTCCTGCTGCTTCTTCTGCTTCTTTCTTGATAGCGGCTCTTGTGCTTGCTGCAACGAATGGTAAGTAGATAATTGTACTTACGATTAAGCAAAGAATACCGATAACTAATGACATAACATTGTTGGCACCTGATCCTAAGAATGGTGTTAAGAATCCTGGAGTTGTCCAAGCAACTGAATAAGCGACTGGTGGGATGATCTTAATGACACATACACAGAAATAACCGATTAGGTCACATACGATTGGTGCTAAGATGAATGGAATAACATACATTGGGTTCATAACGATTGGTAAACCGAACATGATTGGTTCATTGATGTTGAATAGCCCTGGAGCTAATGACATCTTACAAATAGAGTATTCACCTTTATTCTTTCTACCTACGATAAACATTGCAATGATTAAACCAAGTGTTGCGCCTGATCCTCCACCATTACCAAATGCATCGTTGATTGAAACCCAGTTTACTGGATAAGGTGCACCCCATGCTGAACCATGAACTGCAACATAAGCTAAGTTTGCGTTTTGCTGTTCTGTAAAGATAACTGAACGTAAAGCACTTAAAGTGTTTGGACCATGGATACCTACAATCCATAAGAACTGCTGAACTACTACAAATACAATAATTGTACCCATAGAGCTTCCAAGAGATGTTAATGGAGCCTGAATAGCGTTATAAACAACAACCTGAATACCTTCAGGAGTAATCATTGAGAATAAGTAGTTTAATACACCCATGATTGCAAGTACTAACATCATTGGGATTAATAAATTAAATGACTGTGCTACTGCAGGTGGTACCATTTCTGGCATCTTGATTCTTAACTTTTCATTTCTACCAAAACGAGTTAATAATTCTGCAGTTAATAGACCTACTAATAATGCAACGAATAATCCCTGTGCACCAAAGTAAGTAGTTGTTAAACCAGTTCCTGCATTCTTACCTGCAAATGCCTGAGATGCAGGATAAAGAATAAAGAAAGCTGAAAGAGATGTGATACCACATAATACTTTATCTCCACCCATTTCCTGAGCTAACTGATAAGCCACTAAGAATGCGATAAGAATTGATAAGATATTAGTAGTACCATTGATAACAGAACTCAAGATAGCCTGATACTGAGCTAAGTTTGGAATTAAATCACCTAAGTGAAGTAATTTTGCGATGAATCCGCTAGGATCTAATAATACATAGTTAATAAGTAAAACCATTGAACCACCCATTGTGAGTGGGAATGATAAAGTGAACGCATCACGCACGGCTGCCACATGGCGCTGACCATTGATTTTTGCAGCTAATGGTACGAAGTAACGTTCCATAAAGTTTTGAATTGCTTCCATTTTGTTTCTCCTCTTCTTATTTTGTTCGGCCGATGTTGAAAACGATTTCGTTTTCCGCAATTGATTCTATCAGAGGATCACAAATAAAAAAAGGGCTTGAAGCCCTTCTTGAATAGTATGCATTATCTGCAAAATGTTTCACTATTGTAACGTATTGTGACACATATGCAATGTCATATTAGAAAGTATTTCAATAATGCTTAATGCAGGTACCTGAGTTGTATGGGAAGAAAGTTCATTTCTTACATCATTAATATAATAGCTGATATGATAATCACTCATTTTTGCGAGTGTATTATCGTCTGAGGCAGTAATTGTGATTAAAGTACTGCCTGCTGCTTTATAATCATTGGCTTTTCTAATAAGTTCTACAGTATCTCCTGAGATAGACAACATAACGACAACTATATCAGTCCCATCCATAGATACCTTCTGGTATGGATCTGTTAAGGCAGCACTAAAGAAACCATTACCAGAAAAGCGTCTTGCTGCATATTCTGCAATCTTAGCTGAATCTCCCATACCATCAAAAATAATCATATTCGCATCACCTAGTATATATGCGATTTCTTTGAATAAATCCTGATAATAAGGGGTATTGAACTTCTTTAAACAGTCAATAGTTTCATCTAAGTCATTCACCATATAAAGAGAGACTTCTTTTTCTTCTTTCTTATAAGCATATTTTAATTCCGGAAAACTGTCATATCCCATCTTTTTCACAAAGCGCATAATAGAAGCTGTAGATGTAGGAATCTCCTCTGCCAGTTCTCTTATACTCATATAAGGAAATTGAATGCTGTGCTTCAATATATAGTTATATATACGCATATCTGTTGTACTAAAGCTTTTAATTCTTTCTTCATTAAACATCTAACAATTACCTCTATATACATTCTTTAAATATTTCTTAGCTACTTCTACCATTTGGTCAATAAGTTCTATAGATGTAGGAGATTCATGATAATGATACTCGGGAAAATAACGTGTGATATGTAACACAATATTCGGATCAATAGACGCTAACCACTTTGCTTCTTCTTCCATATCTTTGAGATTATCATTGATACCAGGTACAATCAAAGAAGTTACTTCTAGATGACTTGTAGAAGCATGGTAAATACTCTTTTTTACTGTGTTTAAGTCACCTGATAATTTCTTATAAATATCTTCTTTAAATCCTTTTAAATCAATATTCCATGCATCTACTAAAGGAGATAACTCCTTTATATATTTCTCTTCTATCATTCCATTAGAGACTATAACAGTCTTTAATTCATGCTTCTTACATAATACAAATGTATCACAAATAAATTCATAACTGATCAGTGGTTCATTATAAGTAAACGCAATACCGATATTCCCTTCTTTTTTGAGATCTAAGGCGACTTCAACAAGTTTTTCAGGTGTTGTATGCACCTGTACAGAAGAGCCTTTATCCTGTGATATGGTGTAGTTCTGACAGAAAGGACATTTCATATTACAGCCATAAGAACCGACAGATAGAATCTTTGTATTTGGATAAAAATGATAGAGAGGCTTCTTTTCAATAGGATCTAAAGACAGTGATGTAATAGCACCATAATCTTTAAGTACTATGCTTCCTTCTTTATTCATTCTTTGATGACAGAATCCTGTCTGTCCTCCTTTTAATACACAATGATGAGGACATAAATCACATCTAATCATGTCTGATCACCTTGAATCTTTCTATCTTGATCTTCTCTCCTTCATGAATACCTGCCTTATGACAAGCTATCTGAATCTGATCAGTCACTGTATCCACACCTTCTAAATCAGGTAAGAGTAAACCTCTTTTAGAACCATGGGATACTATAATACCATAGATATGAGGATCTAATGTACTGATATCTTCTACTGGTTCTATTTCTCCTAATACATCGACTGAGATAACGAGATTATCTAGTTCTTCTTCTGTAATAGGATCAAAGCGTGGATCTTCACTACATGCACTGATCGCATTATGTACTATTTCTAAGGCAATATTATCCTGTACAGGCATAAAGGTACCAATACAGCCTCTTAAACGCCCTTCTTCATGAATAGATACAAAGACACCTGCACGTCTTTTCATCTCTTCTGTGACTTCTGGAATGATTTCTACTTTCTCTTTCACATAATGTTCTATTGTGGTTCTAGCCAATCTGACATAGTTATCTTCATGTTCTTTGATCTTCTTAACTTCTTCCTGCATCTTCTTTTTATATTGGTTTCCTATATCACGTGTTAAATCTTCGCCACATATTTCAAAGCCACATATACCATAACCTACTCCAAATGGACCTTCATAAGAATAATAGTGTGGTTTAATCTTTTTTTGATCTAAAGCACCTGCCATGATTTGAAATGATCTCAGTCCACATTCAGATGCAGCTTCTATAAAGAGTGGATCAAAGGTTAAGAAACGCATAAAATCGCTATTCTTCCATGCTGTAATAATATCATGATCAAAGAGCGGTCCTTCTTCTTTCTGACTACTCCCACGGGCAAGCCCGTGGGGTTCCTACTATCAAGTTTAGCTTGTAATCGTAC
>NZ_DBPF01000126.1:0-1022 GCF_002299355.1 Catenibacterium sp. UBA627 | reverse complement strand
ATTACCAAGCAGTCCAACGACCACATTAACGGTAAATTTCTATCTTACGATACGGAAGTATAATCAATCTCCCTGATGTGTATTTTATGCTATTTTGATTCCACTATTTAATACTTTGATTCTATTAATCTTAATTCTTTTAATTAAGGCTTCTTCCTTACTGTAACACTTTTCAAATTCTGAAATACATCTGTCTTTATCTATATTCCTAGTCCTGTAGTCATAGCAGTACAACAGAAATGATGAATACCAGTCTCTTTGTACTAGAGTTCCATCTGATAGATGATACATCCTGTCAGACAATTTCTTCTTTATGTAGTCATCTGCTGTATGGTCATATTGTGATGCTCTATAATCATTAGGCACTTCTATATATGTACCACCTGTGGTCTTGAATTTTTCTTCTACAGTAGCCTGAAACCCAGAAGGGCACCTATTCTTTATAGACTTGCCAAAACGTTTTTTCTTATTAAACTTACCCTTGTTATTGACTGTAGTTTCCTTGGCTCTTTTCATAAGCTTACCTGCATTTCTGGGTTCTGTTATAAATACATCACCAAGACTCCTTAAATAATTGGCATCTTCATTTATGGCAAGCTGTCTATTTATCGCATTAATACGACATAATTCAGAATGTTTTTCTTTTAGTTTCTTATAATGATTAGAATATCTCCAGGTCTTGTGACCTTTTTTTATTGTACCGTCTTCATTATAATTCTGAGGATTAGTTGCTCGTCTTGACCTGTCCATAGCACGATAATATAATCTTTCCAATCGTTCGGATTTTTGAATACTTCTGCCTCGCTCTGAAAGATTCTTAAGTCCTACTACTGTATCAGAAGTATAGGCAACTGTCTGTGTTCCTATATCAGCACCGATCATACCTCTGCCATATTTATGTCTTGGGTTGCCGAATCTATCGTATTTAGGTTTTGCCTTACCTTCAATGGTTAAATGTAGATATACTCTGTATTTGCCACGAATTAATTTTGGTACAAGAGTAGCATAGCATGGTCTATATG
>NZ_DBPF01000125.1:13148-48320 GCF_002299355.1 Catenibacterium sp. UBA627 | reverse complement strand
AAAAAGATAAAAAAAGGCTTACATGCCCTCTTATTACCTTATAATTGCTTTATTTATGTGGTATTAACTCATCGCTATCTAAAACAATGGTAACTGGTCCATCATTAATTAACGCACATTTCATATCAGCGCCAAAGATTCCTGTTTCTACATGAATCCCTTGATTTCTTAAGCATTCATTGAAATAATCATAAAGTGGTGAAGATATATCTGGCTTAGCTGCATTAATAAAACTTGGTCTTCTTCCTTTACGACAATCTGCATACAATGTGAACTGTGAAATAGAAAGAATAGAACCTTCGACATCTAATAGTGAACGATTCATTTTCTGGTTTTCATCTTCAAATACTCTTAAATGAATCACTTTTTCTACAAGACGGTCAATAATTTCATGATTATCTTCTTCATTAAATCCAACAAGAATCATATAACCCTTACCAATAGCGCCATGTATTTCTCCATCAATTGTAACGCTTGCTTCTTTTACTCTTTGTAAAACAATTTTCATATTGCTCTCTCCTTACAAAATCATGTTATAATTATACATGATTCTTAAAAGAAAGGAAACAAACTATGATTCATAAGACACTTGCAGATTCTATGCGCCCTATTGGTTTAGATGATGTGATCGGACAGAAACATCTTGTAGGCGAAAATAGATTACTAAAACAATTTGTAAAGAAAGATCATCCCATGTCTATTATCTTATATGGCCCTCCAGGTTGTGGGAAAACTACTATCGCAAAAGCACTTGCTCATGATCTGAATATTCCTTATCGTATCTTTAATGCCTCAACAGGTAATAAGAAAGAAATGGATCAGATTATTACTGAAGCAAAGCTTTCTGAAGGATTGTTTGTAATTGTAGATGAAGTTCATCGTCTAAATAAAGATAAGCAGGACCACCTATTACCCTATATCGAAAGTGGCTTATTGATTATTGCTGGCTGTACAACAGCCAATCCTTATCATTCAATCAATCCTGCCATTCGTTCAAGATGCCATTTATGCGAAGTCAAGCCTTTAAATAATGAAGAAATCGTAGAGGCATGTAAAAGAGCAGCAGTGAGTGAAAGAGGTCTGAATCATCAATACGAAATAGATGAAGATGTTTATGATTATATAGCAAGGATGAGCAGCGGTGATGTACGTTATGCTTATAATTGCCTAGAACTTGCTACCATCTATGCCCCTGATACCCATATAACATTAAATATAATACAAGATGCTGTACCTCGTGCTAATATGCAGTTCGATAAAGACGAGGACCAATATTATGATACTTTAAGCGGTTTACAGAAATCTATCAGAGGATCTGATCCTAATGGTGCTCTTTATTATTTCGCAAAACTAATTGATGCCGGAGACATTGAATCTCTTGAAAGAAGATTGATCACAACTGCCTATGAAGATATAGGCCTTGCCAATCCTAATGCCTGTATGCGTACAGTTCTCGCTTTTCAAGCAGCTAAGACAATTGGTTTTCCTGAAGCAAGAATTCCTCTTGCAAGCTGTATTATAGAATTGGCTTTATCCCCTAAATCAAGATCTAGTGAAGATGCAATCGATGCAGCGCTTGCTTCCTATCACAACGAGCCTCATAAGGCACCTCAGTATATCCGTTTAACACCTGTTGGTGTCGCCGAAGAAGATCGTTATGACTATAATAGACCTGATTTATGGGAATATCTCCAGTATCTTCCTGATGAAATCAAGGATGCACAATTCTATGTGCCTTGGCTGACAAGCCGTTATGAAAAGTCATTGACTGAGAATTACCAAAGGATTCTCAAGCATGGCAGAACAACAAATATCAGAAAACTCAAAAAGGATAAGCCTCGCTAAAGAGACTTATCCTTTTTCATACCACTCTTTAATATCTTTTAAGACGTTCTGAATCGTTGAAGCAAAATCTTCTAGATTCACATCATACCAGTGAACATCAAACTGGTTATTAAACCATGTATATTGCCTTTTCGCATAATTGCGTGAATGTTTCTTGATTTCTTCAATGATTTCTTCTTTTGATTTTAAACCTTCAAAATAATCAAACCACTCTTTATAACCAATCGCCTTCATAGATTGTGCATTACGTGATAAGCCTGAGTCATAGATAGTTCTTACTTCTTCTTCTAATCCCTGTTCAATCATGAAATCAACACGCTTGTTAATACGTTCATATAAAACAGGACGAGGTAATGTGAGCCCTACAAAATAAATATCATAAACAGGCTTATGTTCCTGAGCCTCTAGAATATCACTTTTTCTTTTACCAGATTCCTCATAAATCTCAATAGCACGCAAAACTCTTTGGCGATTATTTGGATGAAGATCCTGTGCAGACTGAAGATCAAATGATGCTAAATACTGATGTAATTCTTCATTTGTATAATGTGCATACTTTGCTTTGATTTCATCATGCTTTGATTCTGTTTCTTCAAAAATATAATCATAAAGAGCCCCTTTAATATAAAGGCCTGTTCCTCCTACGACTATAGGCATATCAATTGTGTCGATATAATGGCGCACTTCTTTCTGGAATTCACTGACAGAAAAAGTTTCATCAGGATTTTTGATATCAATCATATGATGGATAATGCCCTGCATTTCTTCAGGAGTCGCTTTCGCTGTTCCAATATCCATTGTACGGTAGATCTGCATAGAATCACCGCTAATGACTTCTCCATGAAGTGCTTCTGCAAGAGAAACACCCATACGTGTTTTACCTACGGCTGTAGGTCCACAAACTGCAATTACTTTTTTCATACTACAACCCTCTTAAATAACTTTTCTATTTCATAATCACTATAGAATATAATTGTTGGTCTACCGTGAGGACAAACATAAGGATTATCACAACGCATCAAATTATCAACAATAGTCTGCATATCCTGTGTTGTAAGATATGTATTCCCTTTAACACTTGCTTTACATGCAAGTGTCGCAATTGCATGCTCCTGCATTGCAACAATATCCACGCTCTGATTGTTTAATACCTCTTGGATCATTTCATCAATAAAAATCTTCTCATCAATATTCTTCATCCACAAAGGCAGACCACGCACGATATAAGAATGACGGCCAAATGATTCAAGATGAATACCTACTTCTTCTAGCAGTTCCTTATGCTCATCAATAACTAAACATTCACTTTCTGGATATTCAAAAGTAAGTGGAACAATCATTGGCTGTATAGATAAATCAGGATGAGAAAACTTATTCAAGAAATATTCATAATTAATACGTTCCTGAGCAGCATGCTGATCAATGATATAAAAACCACGTTCGTTTTCTCCTAGAATATAAGTGCCTCTTGTTTGTCCAATAACCTTTATTTTTTCTTTAATAGGTTTAAGTGGTTCTTCTTTAGGCTGTACTTTAACTTCGACCTTTTCAGGTTCATAAACAGGTATGTCTTCATGAACTGTTTCAAGAATAGGTTCTTCTTTGACTTCTTCATATACTTCATCAAGAGGAATAGTCATCTGAGCAAGACTTGGCTTAAAAGATGCTTTTTCCGTTTCTCTTGTAGAAGGTTTATAAGTAAGATTCTTTTTAGATAAAGCCTCCTCTAAACCTTTAAGAAGTAATTCCTTAAGTTCTGTTTCTTTAGAAAAACGCACTTCAAGTTTAGCAGGATGAACATTCACATCGACTAAATAAGGGTCTACATCAATCTCTAAAATCGCAATAGGAAATCTTTTATCTGCAAGGTAGCGACGATATACCTCATTGATTGTATTGATTGTTTTCATATTTTTGACATAACGATGATTTACAAGAGTAACAATATGATTTTTTGAAGAGCGCGATGTATCAATTTTAGATATATAACCCGAAACATGGAATTCCTCATTTCCAAAATCGACATGAATCATGTTCTTTGCGACAGGAAGACCATAAATTTCGCTAATTACTTCTAGTAAATTATTTCTACCATTGGTCTTGAATATTGTTTTATGGTCATGTACAAGCGTAAAAGAAATTTCAGGATGTGCTAAAGCAAGACGTTCTACATAAGAATAAATAGCTGCAAATTCAGCATTAATAGACTTCATATATTTAAGTCTCGCAGGCACATTCTGGAAAATACGTTCAACCGTGATCTTTGTACCACGATTCATTGCCACGCTGTCTACTGATTTTCTTTTTCCAAATTCATATTCTACTTTTGTATTTTCTTCTCCATCACTTGTTTCAAGTGTGAAAACACTAATAGAGGCAATAGAAGGAATAGCTTCTCCTCTAAAACCCAATGTTGTGATATTGAATAAATCATTCTCATCTACAATCTTGCTTGTCGCATGACGACTAAAACAAAGAAGCGCATCTGTACGATTCATTCCTATCCCATCATCGATAACAGACATACTGCTTGTACCACCCTGTTCAACAAGAATCGTGATACTTTTTGCCTTGGCATCGATACTATTTTCTGTAAGTTCTTTAATAACACTAGCAGGACGTTCAACAACTTCTCCTGCCGCAATCTTATTGGCTAGATTTTCACTCAATTGTCTAATATGTCCCATATACTCTCCTACAACATCTTCTTTAATTCAATTAATGTACTTAAGGCATCAAGTGGTGATAAACTCATTGGATCAATACCTTTAAGTGTTTCTTCTACGGCACTTGTTTTAACAACAGACTGCACTTCTATATTTTGAAGCTTTTCTTCAATATTGTTGTCTTCTAACGATTTTAAAATCGCATCAGCACGTACAATAACCTGTTCAGGTAATTTTGCCAGTTTCGCAACATTTATACCATAGGACTGACCTGAAGGTCCATCTTCAATATGATATAAGAAACGAATAGAATCATTTGAGATATCAGCACCTGCATGAACATTCTTAATAGAAGCACCTTCCATACGTGTTAATTCATGATAATGCGTTGAAAAGAAAGTCAACGAATGATTATGATTGGCTACATATTCTAAAATACCTTGAGCTAGTGCCATTCCATCAAATGTCGCTGTTCCTCTACCAATTTCATCAAAGATGATTAAAGAATTCTCACTTGCATATTTCAATGCATTATTTGCTTCTAACATTTCTACCATGAAAGTAGACTGACCGCCAATCAGATCATCACTTGCTCCAATACGTGTAAATATTGCATCAAAAACAGGAAGAGTGGCACTTCTTGCCGGCACAAAACATCCAATCTGTGCCATGATCATCGTCAAAGCCATCTGACGCATATAGGTAGATTTACCACCCATATTCGGACCAGTAATCAACATGATTTTTGCATCTTCACCTAAAGACACATCATTCTTAACATAATTTTCTTTTGAAATAACTTCCTCAACAACAGGATGTCTTCCTGCTTCAATATGGATAATATGCTCATCATTGAAAACCGGACGTACATAATCATTACGACCTGATACAAGTGCAAAAGATGTGAAAACATCCACCTTAGCAACAACCTTGGCAACATCCTGTATCTCATGTACAAAGCCTTTGATATACTGTCTAACCTGTGTGAATATTTCATATTCTAAAGCAACAATACGATCCTGTGCAGATAGAATCTTATTCTCCATATCCTTTAGTTCAGGCGTGATAAATCTTTCTGCATTTGATAAGCTCTGTTTTCTTGTATAGTTGAATTCATCCTTAACCAAAGGTAAATAGCTTTTAGTCACTTCGATATAATAACCAAATACACGGTTATACCCCACCTTTAAACCTTTGATTCCAGTACGTTCTTTTTCTTTTTCCTCAAAGGCCATCAGCCATTTTTTTCCATTCTTACGAATATCACGCAATTCATCCAATTCTTTATTGTAGCCATCCTTAATGATATTTCCCTCTTTGATTACTAAAGGTGGATCATCGACAATCGCTTCATCAATTGTCTGGATAATAGGTGATAAATCAACTAACTGCATAGCAAGTTTATTTAATTGTGGATGATCAAGACTTAATAACTGATACTTTAATTCTGGAATCACCTTCAACGAAGAACAAATCCACTTTAAATCTCTCGCATTCACATTTCCAAAAGCCACTCGAGAAGCCAGCTTCTCAATATCATAAATATCATTGATCATATCAATGATTGTTTCTCTTTCTAAGAAGTTATCCATGAACACTTCAACAAGATCGAGTCTTTCTTCAATCTTCTCTTTAGAAATAAGAGGCTGATCAATCCATTGTTTCAATAAACGACCACCCATTGCACTATGTGTATGATCTAATAACCATAATAATGTGCCATATTTTTCATTATTCGCATTCTTAGTGAGTTCTAGTGCTTTTTTAGTAGCACTTTCCATATAAACATAATCTTCCTGTTTCACTTCTACAATCGTCTGAATATATTCCAATTCTCTTTTTTGTGTATCAAGAAGATAATTCAATAGGTTTGCACAGATCTTGATCTGTTTTAAATCATTAATATTCTCAAATATTTTCTTATAGTTATCTTTTATTGTTTCATCTTTAAAAGAAGACATCATCACGCCATCAATAGAAATAGAATCATCTTCCACAACTATTTCTTTAATACCTAACGATTCAATCTTATTACGTAAAAGATGTTCCTTTTTCTCTAGATTTAAACAATAGAATTCACCTGTTGATAAATCAGCATAAGCCAATGTATAAGAGAAATCAAAAACACCTAACGCACCAATAAAGTTATTAACCTTCTCATTTAACTTAAAGTCCATCAAAGTACCAGGTGTAACAATCTGAACAACACCTCTTTCTACAAGACCCTTTGCTTTTGGGTCTGAAAGCTGTTCAACAATAACAACCTTATGACCTTGTTTGACTAATTCTTCTACGTAACCTGTTGCAGCATGAAAAGGAACCCCACACATTGGAACACGTTCTTTTACACCTGCATTTTTTCCTGTTAAAGCAAGATTTAAAGCTTTAGAAGCGACTGCTGCATCATCAAAGAACATTTCATAGAAATCTCCTATACGATACATTACAATTGCATCCTGATAATCTTTTTTTAATTCTAAATATTTCTCCATCATGGGAGAGTATTTTTCTTTTTTCAAAATGATACCCACTCCTAACTCACTCATTATAACATATTTTTAATCAATCATAAGAAGTAATGCTAATTGAGCACTCTTTTCTAATTCATCTATCGTTGTATATTCACTCACACTATGACAATCATTCATAGCACATGCAACTACAATACCTCTGATTCCTTCTTTCACAAATCTATTATTATCAGAACCACCATGTGTAGAAATAAGGTGTGGTGCTAATCCAAGCTTATTACAGGCACGTTTAAAGCGTTCGACAACCTCTTCATCCTCTTCAATTTTATATGCCTCTATATGCACATAATCGCTGAATTCTATATCTCCATGTTCTTTTGCTGCTTCTTCTTCGAAGATCTTCTTTATATAACAGCTCCAGTTAAGTGCATCTTGGTGATCAAAACTTCTTATTTCTCCAGTAATAATAACTTCTCTAGGGACAATATTACGTCCTTCTCCACCCTGAATAGTACCAAAATTGACTGTTGTCTTATCATTCACATGACCATTAGGAATGCGAATTATGGCACTTGAGGCAATCTTTAAGGCATGAATACCATCTTCAGGATTAAAACCTGCATGGGCACTTTTACCCTCAACAACAATCTTAAAAGAAACAATAGAAGGAGCCTCTATTGCTGCTAAGCCTACTTCACCCGCTAAATCAAATGTATAACCAATACGTGATTGAATGCGACCAAAATCATAATAAGCACTTCCTGCATCATAAGGTTCTTCAGCTACGCTGATGGCAAGTTCTATATCACCATGAGAAATATTCTGTTCTTGGATTGTACGAATGGCTTCAATATAAGAAGCAAGTGCAGAGACATCATCAGCACCGAGAACTGTTGTTCCATCACTTGTAATACGTCCATCTTCATGAACAATAGCATGCTTCCCATTACCTGGTGATACAGTATCCATATGTCCTGAAAACATAATAGGCTCTTTATGAACATCACCTTTCAATACCGCATAAATATTCCCTGCTTCAAAGCCTTCTATAGGCATTTCTATACACTCCATATGACATTCTTTAAAAACCTTCATCAAATAGTCTTTCATCTTCTTTTCATGATAGGATTCACTATCAATAGAAACCATTTCACAAAATGTCTGAGCAAGTCTTTCTTTATTAATTACCATGAATATTCCCCTTAAAATCAAAAATGGAAGGAATATATTATTCCTTCCATCCTCCTATTATCTGTTACCTGAATTTGAAGAGTCTTTTAATAAGACATCATGTGCGCCACCTTCAACGATTGAAGTTGCAGACACAAGCTGGATCTTCGCTTTTTCCTGTAATTCAGCAATTGTAAGTGCCCCGCAGTTACACATTGTATGCTTCATCTTGCTTAATGATAAACTAACGTTATCTTTTAAGCTACCAGCATATGGCACATAAGAATCTACACCTTCTTCAAATGAAAGCTTCTTATCTCCGCCTAAGTCATATCTCTGCCAGTTTCTAGCACGTGCAGAACCTTCACCCCAGTATTCTTTCATATACTGACCGTTGATGTTTACCTTGTTAGTTGGTGATTCATCAAAACGAGAGAAGTAACGACCTAACATAATGAAATCAGAACCCATTGCAAGAGCAAGAGTCATATGGTAATCATGAACGATACCACCATCAGAACAGATTGGGATATAAATACCAGTTTCTTTGAAGTATGCATCTCTTGCTTCAGCTACTTCAATAGTTGCAGTTGCCTGGCCTCTACCGATACCTTTCTGTTCACGAGTGATACAGATAGATCCGCCACCAATCCCGATTTTGATGAAGTCAGCACCAGCTTCTGCTAAGAATCTAAATCCTTCACCATCTACAACGTTACCAGCACCAACTTTTACAGTATCACCATAGTGTTCTCTGATCCATGCGATAGTGTTAGCCTGCCAAGCTGAATAACCTTCAGAAGAGTCGATACATAATACATCTACACCTGCTTCAATTAATGCAGGAACTCTTTCTGCAAAGTCTCTTGTGTTGATACCAGCACCAACAACATAACGTTTAGATTCATCTAATAATTCATTAGGATTTGATTTTCTTGATTCATAATCCTTTCTGAATACGAAATATAGAAGTCTATTATCATCATCAATAATTGGTAAAGCATTTAATTTGTTTTCCCAGATAATATCATTTGCTTCTTTTAAAGTAATATCTTTATGTCCGCATACTAACTTATCAAAAGGTGTCATGAAATCAACAACTTTTTCATTTTCATCCATACGGCTGACACGGTAATCTCTACCAGTCACTAAACCAATCAAACGACCATTTGCTGTACCATCTTCAGTAACAGCCATAGTTGAATGACCAGTCTTTTCTTTAAGTGCAAGAACATCTGCTAAAGTATCATTCGCGCTTAAGTTAGAATCACTTGGCACGAAACCTGCCTTATAGTTTTTAACACGTCTTACCATTGCTGCCTGTGATTCAATTGTCTGTGAACCATAGATAAATGAACATCCACCTTCTCTTGCTAAAGCAACTGCCATACCATCATCAGATACAGCCTGCATAACTGCAGATACAAGAGGGATATTTAATGAAAGTGCTGGTTCTTCACCTTTCTTGAATTTAACTAAAGGTGTCTTTAAACTAACATTCTGTGGCTGGCATTCTTCACTAGAATAACCAGGAATCAATAAATATTCATTAAAAGTGTGTGAGGGTTCATTAAAAATATGTGCCATAATAATCTCCTTTTTATATAAATTATATTCAATAATAAACATTTAAAAACATTTAGTCAATAGCTTTTAATAATTCTTCATTGATGATTGTTTCAACTTGTATAAGGTAATCATTTACTTCACTTTTTAGATTCAAATAATTCACAATGAGAGGATGATTTTCAAAGTATTCTTTCTTCTTTGAATAAGCCTTCATCTCTTCTTCGGTCAGTTCACCAAGTGCCTTCTTTTTTAGAATAATCTGGCTATCTTCTTTGATTTCATCTTCTAAAGCCAGCAATTCAGGGTGCTGCTTTAAGGCCTCTTCATACTTCTTAAATTCCTGAATAAGCGGATCACTTAGAATCAGCTTATTTAAAGCTTCTGCCTGAGTCTTAGTTGCTGCTTTCAACCTGTTCCCCTGTTAAAGCCCATGTCTTTGCTTCAGTCACACGAACATCAACAATCTGTCCCACCATTGAGGCATCACCTTTAAAGTTAATTAACTTGTTATGTTCTGTATAACCTGATAAAACATCTGGGTTCTTCTTAGATGGACCTTCTACAAGTACTTTAACAACCTGTCCTAAGTATTTCTGATTGGCTTCATTTGCGTATTTATTTACAAGTTCATTTAAGCGATATAAACGCTGCTCCTTATCACTAAGAGGGACATTGTCTTCCATCTTTGCCGCAGGAGTACCTTCTCTAGGTGAATAAATAAATGTATAAGCTAAATCATACTTACAATAGTTATATAAAGATAAAGTATCCTGGAACTGTTCTTCTGTTTCATTTGGGAAACCAACAATGATATCTGTTGTCACAGTGCAGTCCGGAATCTTTTCTTTAATCATATCAAATAGTTTTAAATAGCTTTCCTTTGAATAACGTCTACCCATCAGCTGTAAAACATCATCATTTCCTGACTGAACAGGTAAATGGATAGAAGGCATGATATTATCATACTTAGCGATAATATCAATCATATCCTCATTAAAGTCCCAAGGATGGCTTGTAGTGAATCGAATACGATCAATACCAGTCTTTGCGACAGCTTCTAATAATGTTGCAAAGTCAGTGCCGTTATTTAAATCCTTACCATAAGAGTTAACATTCTGTCCAAGTAATGTAATTTCTTTATAGCCGCTATTCTTTAATTCTTCTACTTCCTTGATAATTTCTTCTAATTCACGAGAACGTTCCTTACCTCTTGTATAAGGAACAATACAATAAGTACAGAATTTATTGCATCCATACATAATATTGACCCATGCCTTGTAGTTATTGGCACGATGACTTGGAAGATTTTCAATAACATCCCCTTCCTTAGACCAGACTTCAAGAACAAGTTCCTTTTCTAACATAGCCTGTTTTAATAGAACTGGGAGACGGTGGATATTATGTGTACCGAAAATAAGATCGACCTGAGGGAATTTCTCTAGAATCTTATTAACAACTACTTCCTCCTGTGCCATACAGCCGCATATACCAAAAATCAGATTTGGTCTAGTCTTCTTAATGTTCTTCAAGTAACCTATCTTACCAAATACTTTTTCTTCAGCATTTTCTCTGATTGCGCAGGTATTTAATAATACAACATCTGCCTGTTTTACTTCGTCAGTATGAGTATAACCCATCATTTCTAAGATACCTGATAATGTTTCAGTATCTCTTTCATTCGCTTGACATCCATAAGTCTGGATATAATATGTCTGTCCTTTTCCAATCCCCACCATATCTGCAGGAATCTCGAATGCATCATCTAAATGTTGTACTTCAGTACGACCTCTAGAACGTGCATCCTTTAAAGAAGGACCTTTAAAATATTTACTATAATCTTTCATAAACGCTCCTTTTCGACACCATTATAACAAATACCCCTCATAAAAAAAACCCTCTAAATTGGGGTAAAAGTATTAAATTAAAAACATATAGACGACAAGTGGAATAGTCAAAATAGAGATTAATGTCGTCATAAAGATTGTCTTAGCTGCTAATTCACTATCTCCGCCATATTTATTAGTAAATAAGACAGCAGAACTACCTACTGGCATAGATAACATAATCAAAGTCAATCCTCTTAAATAATGATCCTTGATCAAAAATGCAATAATTGGATAGGCAATAATCGGTAAAATCAGCTGCTTGACTAGTGTATAAACGTAGACACGTAATTCATTAAATACTTTTTTAATATTCATAGCACCAAGTGTAACACCGATAATAATCATCGCTAAAGGCGTTGTCATATCGCCTATCATACCTGTAAAATCTGTTACAATCTTAGGCGCTCTTATATGCATCAAATAGAGAATAAGTGCTAGAAATGAACATATCACGCCCGGCGTAATCAAATTCTTAAAATTCAGTTTATTGTTTCCCTGCTGGCCAATTCCAATCAAATATACACCTAAAGTAAAAAGCATAATATTAAAAACCATGCCAAATAAAGATGTGTGGAAAACAGAATCATTTCCAAATATAGCTTTCATAATAGGATAACCAATAAAGCCAATATTAGAAAATACTGTCATAAATACATATAAACCCGTTTGATTTTTTGGCACATGCAATAATTTATTAAAAAGTACACCTATAAAAGGTGTTATAACATAAGTAACAACTGCAATACCTAAAATAGTAAAGATTGTTTTTGAGTCACTGTACTTTTCTGTACATAATACAGAATTCAATACCATACAAGGTGTCGTGACCGATAAAACTAGAGATGTGAGTTTACTATTAGTATTCAAATCTAAAATATTTACTCTATACAATAAAAAGCCTAACCCCATCAAGCCAAACAATACAATCATCTGCCCTATAACGACTTTAATATCCATAAAATCTCCCTTCTAAACAAAAAAAGCACAGGAATTCACCTGTGCCTTAAAATGCATCTTATCCAAAGAAACCGTCAGGCTGGATTGAGAAGTACATATAACTTCCTTCTGGAGTCTTTTTAAATAAAGACTTACAATGTGCAGCAGCATCTTCTGGTGATAATTCTGTTTCACATTCAAAAGTAGCTTTAATACCAGCTTTGCTTACATACTTTAATTCTACTTTGTCATCCTTATATCCATCAAAAAAAGTAACTAACTTCTGCACCTGTGCAGTCTGCATTAAAATTTTACATTTAGCCATAAAAATAATGTCCTCCTTCAATAACTAGAAACATTATACTGTATTCTTTACAAAAAGTGAAGACGCTTTCCTTCATTTTCACTTAAACTTTACCTGAGGGTCAATTCTTATTCTTTCAATATTCTTACACTTGTTACCATCAAAATGAAGCAATGTCGCACATAGCTGTCCTTCATCTTCAGCCACTCTAAAAGGTGTCATAATACCTTTTATACTACGTTCAATGATTCCCTCTTTTTCACAGCCAATAACACTTTCATAAGGTCCTGTCATACCAACATCACACTGAAAAGCAGTTCCATTCGGAAGAATCTTTTCATCTCCTGTAGGAACATGGGTATGTGTACCAAGCACTGCGCTGACACGTCCATCGACATAATAGCCAAAAGCAATCTTTTCACTTGTCGCTTCACCATGAAAGTCAATGATATGGATATCACTGTCATCTTCTTCTAAGACAGGATCAATTGCTTCAAAAGGATTCTGTGGTTTTCCATCCATAAATGTAAGACCAAGTAAGTTTGTTACTCTGATTTTCTTTCCTTTTACTTCAATGACTCTAGAACCTACTCCAGGCATCGCCTTAGGCTTATTTAGTGGAACAATTAGTTTATCTGCTTCATCTATATATTCAAAGATTTCTTTCTTAGAATAAGTATGATTTCCCATTGTAATCAAAGAAATACCATGAGACAGTAATTCATCATAGTGTTTCTGTAGTAATCCTTTACCATGGCTTGTATTCTCACCATTCGCTATAACACATTCTACACTATATTTCTCTACAATTTTTGGGAGGTACGTTGCAATCATTTTACGTCCTGTCTTACCAAAAATATCACCAATAAATAATATATTCATTTTTGTTCACATCCTTAAATAAAAAGTAGATAGGGATGATCCTATCTACTTAGCTATTTCATTAGCACGAATCTCACGGATCACAGTTACTTTAATATGTCCTGGGTAAGTGAGTTCGGTTTCAATCTTTTCTTTGACATCTCTTGCAAGTTTGTGTGCCTTTAAGTCATCAATCTTTTCTGGATTAACGATTACTCTGATTTCACGACCTGCCTGGATGGCAAATACATTATCCACACCGTCAAACTGTTTAGGTAATTCTTCAAGTTTTTCAAGTCTCTGGATATAATTTTCAATTTTCTCACTTCGACTACCAGGTCTAGCAGCTGATAGTGTATCTGCTGCAGAGACCAGTACTGCAATAATTGATGTTACTGGAACATCTCCATGATGTGATTCAATTGCATTGATTACAGTCGCATTTTCACCAAATTTCTTAGCGAATTTTGCACCTAATTCAACATGACTTCCTTCCATTTCATGGTCAACTGCTTTTCCTAAGTCATGCAATAAACCAGCACGTTTAGCAAGCTGCTGATTTAATCCAAGTTCAGCGGCCATAATACCGGCAAAATGAGCCACCTCTAATGAATGCTGTAAAGCATTCTGTCCATAACTTGTGCGATATTTCAACTTACCAATCATCATGACAAGTTCTTTGTTCATTCGAGATAATCCTAATTCAAAGACAGCATCCTGCCCTGCCTTTAAAATAGTATCATCAAGATCTTTTTTAGTCTTAGCAACAACTTCCTCAATACGTCCTGGCTGAATACGCCCATCATGAATTAATGTTTCAAGTGATAAACGTGCCACTTCACGACGAATTGGATCAAAACATGATAATGTAATCACTTCTGGAGTATCATCAATAATCAAATCTACACCAGTTGCATTTTCAATCGCTTTAATATTACGACCTTCACGGCCAATAATACGACCCTTCATTTCTTCACTTGGAAGAGCAACTACACTGACTGTGCGTTCAATGACTTCTTCCTGAGAATAACGGTTAAGGGCATTCGCAATGATATCTTTTGCAAATAGTGAAGCCTTTGTTTTTGCTTCATCTTCCTGTTCTTTGATATAAGCAGTGACTTCAGTCTCCATACGCTGTTCTACCTGCTTGAAGAGTTCAGCTTTTGCCTCCTGTGCAGACATAGCTGCAATTTTTTCAAGTTCGGCTACTTTTTCATCAATCTGATGCTGTAGTTTTTCTTCCTTGACCTCTAGTTCCGCCTTTTTCTTATTTAATTGTTGGCTTCTTGCTTCAAGAGCATCTTCCTTCCCCTGTAAAGAAATATCTCTACGGTCGATGTTCTGTTCACGTTGTAATAGCTTATTTTCAAACTTAGTCAATTCTAAGCGCTGCTGCTTTGCTTCTTTTTCAGCTTCAAGCTTATATTCATAAGCTTTTGTTTTTGCATCAAGCGTTGCTTCTTTAATTAGATTGTCTGCTTTTGTATTAGCTTCTTCAACAATTGTTTTGGCATCTGTATTTGCTTTAGAAATTTTTAAACGGATATATAAATAATAACATCCTATACCTAAAAGAAATACAAGAACATAGGTCAAGACTTTAATTAAGCTCATATATAAGTCCTCCGTGTCCTATGTATAAAAGTGCTAAAAAGCACTAGTTATATTATAAGGTATTTATATAAACTTTTCAATCATACAAACACGAAAAAAGCAGTCTTCCATTAAGACTACTTACTTGATTTAAGGGGATTTGTCATCAATAAAGTTGTATTAAACTTATCTAAAAGTTCCTCTAATTCTATATCATTGTTGTTTTCAATAAAATTATGATTTATGCATCCCATGATTGCATAAGTATAAAATAAAATAAGATCATCAAACTTTTCATCAGATATATCAACAATAAAGTTATCTAATAAGTATTCTGTAAATATTTTTTTGAAAACAACAAATAGATAATGATCTAACTGATTGCGACTCATTGAGAAAGCAATATGTCTAATAGCACGACGATTTTCTACCAGAAATTTCAGGGCTTTCTCTGAGCATTCACTCCAGGATGCACCATCTTCAAACATTTGTTCAATGGTTGCTAAATGATCTTTAAAGATTGTTTCAATCAAGGAATAGATATCTGCAAAGTGATAATAGAAAGTGTTTCTATTAATACCACATTGATCTGCAATATCCTGGATAGTAATCTTATCAAGAGTTTTTTCCTCAACAAGTTCTAAGAATGTTTTTATAATAAGCTGTTCTGTTTTCTTCATATTTACACCATAATTCAATAAAAGGCGGAATCATCCGCCTGAAAATGAGACTATTTACGCATCAGCTTCTTCATTTCCAAAAAGCTGTGCTTTAACTTTTTCTTCTACTTCTGCAAAGATGGCAGGATGTTCAAGAAGGAAATTCTTCGCATTTTCTCTTCCCTGTCCAATTTTTTCACCATTATAAGCGTACCAGGCACCTGATTTTTCCACAATATCGCCTTCAACTGCTAAATCAAGAATTTCACCATCACGTGAAATGCCTTTACCATAGATGATATCAACCTGAGTTGTCTTAAATGGAGGTGCTACTTTATTCTTGACAACCTTGATATTGGCTTTATTACCAACAATCTCACCATTCTGTTTGATCTGTTCACTTCTTCTAATTTCTACACGTACAGAAGAATAGAACTTCAAGGCACGGCCACCAGTTGTTGTTTCCGGATTACCATACATAACCCCGATCTTTTCACGTAACTGGTTAATAAAGATTACTGTGCAGTTCGTTTTATTCATAACACCTGAAAGTTTTCTTAAGGCCTTACTCATTAAACGTGCCTGTAAGCCAACTGCCGCATCACCCATTTCACCATCTAATTCAACCTGAGGAACTAAAGCAGCAACTGAGTCAATAACGATCAAATCAATCACACCAGAACGCACCAGCATTTCAGCAATTTCTAATGCCTGCTCACCACTATCTGGCTGTGAAAGAATCAATTCATCAATATCAACACCTAAATTCTTTGCATAGACAGGGTCAATGGCATGCTCAGCATCAATAAATGCTGCTTTACCACCCTGTTTTTGCGCCTGGGCAATCGCATGCAATGTAAGAGTTGTTTTACCACTTGATTCAGGACCATAAATCTCAATAATACGTCCTTTAGGGTAACCACCAATACCTAATGCTTTATCAAGGGTTAAAGAGCCTGAAGGGATAACGTCTACATCCACCGCTGCACGATCTCCAAGACGCATCACAGACCCTTTACCAAATTTCTTTTCAATTTGACTGATAGCATCATCCAATGCTGCATCAGTATCTTTTACCGCTGACTTCTTTTCTTTCGCCATAAACATATACCTCCATACATATTCATACGATTATTATTTGTAAATTACTTCAAAATTTCAGAAATCTTCATTTTTCCAATCGCAATAGCCTGTTCCACAATCTGCTTGCGACTTCCTGACAATTCATATTCATAAGTATGAACATCACTCTTATAGGCAATACCAATATAAATGAGACCTACTTTCTTGCCTTCCATGGCATCTGGACCGGCATTGCCTGTAAAAGAAATACAAAGATCTGTATCGAACATTTTCTGTCCATTAATGCACATAAGCCCTGCCACTTCATTAGATACAACACCATAAGTGTCAATGACTTCCTGAGGGATGCCTAACACCTTATGCTTGATAATGTTCTGATAGCTGACAAGACTTCCCTTATAAACAGCAGAAACTCCTGGAACGGATCCAAGAGCTGCTGCAAAGTTTCCTACTGTAAAACTTTCAACACTAGAAATAGAAACATTCTTTTCTATCAATAGTCTTACTATTTCTTCCATTTTACATACTCTCCATGATTAAATCTCTATTCTTCCAAAAATAATCAACACCTGATAATAATGAAACACATGCGGCAACATTAATAACATAGTTTGCAAATGGAATATCCCATAATGCAAAGATCGGGTTATTTAATAGAAGAAGACAAATACCTACCATCTGAGTCACTGTCTTCAATTTTCCATAAATACTTGCAGCAAGTACTCTATTAGAGCCAGAGGCTACAAGACGAACACCATCCACAAAAGTATCTCTTAAAATCATAACAAGAAGTGCTAGAACTGACATCTTATTATTCCAGGAAAGTAAGATTAATGCAGAGTTAACAAGCATCTTATCTGCAATTGGATCAACAAACTTTCCAAATGTAGTGACAAGATGATTTTTTCTTGCAAGGTAGCCATCTAAAAAGTCAGTAATAGAAGCACCTAAGAATATAACAAAGGCAAGTAGCTGAATAACGGAAATATCAGTAAATAGGAAATGAATCTGAGGCACACTAATATCTGTATAATAAGGACATAAATATAAAATTATAAATACTGGTACAAGACACAAACGTGTTACTGTTAATCTATTTGGTAAATTCATCTTACTTCTCCAATGTCAAATAAGTATATTTCAATCCAGATTCAGCCTTTTCTTCATCTGTTAATGGCACTTCAACATCATCAACATAAACCTTTACACCAGACTGTTCACCACTTACAAGTCTTAATGTATTGAATTCTGCAGTATTGAGTGTCAATTCAACACTATCACCTTCATTATATACCTTACCTTCAAATTCAGTATATTTAGCACGGTTTACATAAAGGCTTCCCCAGCATTTCTTAGAATATTCAACCTTTAACTTGAATGTTTCTGCATTAGAATCCTTTAATTTAAAATTATAATTTAAATCACTATTTCTAGTATAAGTAACAGCTGGTGTTTCATCCTTCTTTGGAGTTGTCTTGTCTTTCTTCTTTGATGGTTTCTTAGTTACTTCACCTGCTGCTGTCTGCTGGTCAGATGTAAATGATGGTGCATCAACATTTGACTTTGTTTTACTGATTGCAAAGAAAGCCACTAAGAAAATCATTGCCACTAATAATACTATAATAATCACTCTTATGACATTTAAATGACTTTTATTACCCATAACACCTTTATTTGAATTTGTAAACGGTGGCTTTTCAAAACGGAAAGCTTTAGCTTTTTCCTCATCGGCAGACTGTCTCTTCTTTACTTCCTCATTCTGCTGTTCTGCTTCCTGTAGTTCTTCTAACTCAATTTTCTGAGTAAGATTTAAATACTCATTCTGTACTTCTTTTTCATTTATATCAAGAGCGCGACAAATCTTTCTTAAATACATTTTCACATAAGCTTCTTCACCTTGATAATGATCAAAGTCACCATTTTCTAAATCTTTAATAATCGCAACTGAAAGCATTGTCTGAGAAGATAATTCCTCTACAGTTAATCCTTTCTCCTCTCTCGTTTTCTTTATTATTTCACTAATATTCATTTCAAAGCCTCCTTGCATTTATGTCAAGTCTATTTAACCACAAATAGTGACATTTTACAACTATTATAGACAGACAAAAAAGACGGTCCCCCAAATGGAAACCATCTATGAGTCTGCTCTTATAAGCCGTGTTCTGTTTTTCAACTCATCATTTATCTTAGATTACTCTACCTAGCATCCGTTCAATTCCTTTTGCTAGACTCCCCTACCAAAATTTGGGTTTCTGCCTCGCGAAGTTTACCCCTTTTCACCCTGTCATTTCTAACAGTATTCGTTTCTGTGGCACTTTATGGCTAGTTCCATATCTTACGACTTAGGCGTTCACCGTTGTCATTTCTGCCTGAGGTTATTAGCCTCAGCACGATCACTACTATCATCTCAGATAGTGGCAGCACGGACTTTCCTCTGTTTCCAGCGATCAGTTCTCGCAGACACATATTAGTCTTTATTTTTATGATAGACTTCTCTTTCTAATTGAGAAATACGTCTGAGGACATCGACATTGTTATTCAAGTTCTCTTCCATGACGCGTGCATTATCTCTCTGTTCCTGTCTTTCTCTTAATAATTCATTGAGTTTTCTTCTTAAAGCACTATTCTCTTTTTGAAGACTTTCAATTTCATCATAAGAATCATTCAGCATAGATTGGAAATTCAGATAATCTTCTTTCACAATATCAAGATAACTATCTACCTCATTTGCGCTATAGCCTTTTGATTCAATAGAAAATTCTTTATTAAGGATTCTTTTCGGGCTTAATCGAATCTTGTTTTCCATCGTCTTCACTCCTCATAAATATTCTACAAAAAACAAGAATAATTGCAAGCAAAAGTTTCTTACAATGGAAAAACAGTGCATATACACGCCACAATCAAAGCTGGTAAAAGGTTTGCAACGCGTATTTTTGTATTAAACACAAGATTAACACCTACACAAAATATAAGTATTGAACCTATATATGAGAGAGCACTCATAGCTGATGCAGTAATAAAAGGACTGATCAGACTTGCTAAAAGAGTGATTGTTCCCTGAAATAAGCCTACTGGTACAAAAGAGAATAAGCATCCCTTACCTAGAGTTGCACTCATGACAAGAATAATCACAAAATCGAGTATTGCTTTTGCGAAAAGAATAGAGTGATCGGCATGGATTCCATCTTCAATAGATCCTACAACTGCCATCGCACCAATACAGACTGTTAAAGATGCTGTCACAAAGCCATCTACAAACTTCTTATCTTTCGCATTTCCAGTTTTTATTTTAAGCCATTCACCAAAGTGAATCATCTTGCCATCTAAATCTAACATTTCTCCTACAATCGCACCAAGAGATAATGAAATAATCATCATCATAGTACCTGTTGTATCGATAGTGCCACCCTTTATTACAAGCATTTTACTTGATGCCCCTGCAATACCTATGAAAATAACAGCGACACCATCTGCCTTCATCAAAGTATCCTGCATGGACTCCTTTAAATGATTTCCAAATACCATACCTGCAATGCCAGCTATAATAATAGCACTGCAGTTAATAATCGTACCTAATCCAAACATAGTTATAAAAAACTTTCATCAAAGATGAAAGTTATCCTTTAAGACCTCTAGACTGACGATCCATATCTTCTACAACGATGTCATAGATTTCACCTAATGTAGAACAATATTCTAATAACTGCCATGGTTCATTTGTATGGAAATGAATCTTAATTAAGTCTTCATCACCTACTGCAAGAAGGCAGTCTCCTTTAAAATGTTCAGTAATGTAATCATTGATTTCATCTTCATCTAAGTCATGACCATCAATTAATAATTGTGTATCATATCTAAATTCTAAAGCCATATTAATAATCCTCCTAATACAAAAAGTATATCATTATTTGTATTATCAGTCCATTATGATAAAATACTTTTTGAGGTGATTCCATGAGAATACTAGGTATTATTACAGAATATAACCCCTATCATTTAGGCCATCGTTTACATCTTCAAGAAGCTAAAAGACGAATTAAGCCTGATTTAACTATATGCGTCATGAGCAGTTCTTTTGTACAAAGAGGAGAGCCTGCCATAATCAGCTATCAAAAAAGAGCCGCAATCGCAATAGAAGAAGGCATAGATATCGTTATAGAACTTCCACTTGTTTATGCCTGTCAGAGTGCCGATTATTTTGCGAAAGGTGCAGTGACATTACTCCACGAAATGGGAGTGACTGATCTTGTATTTGGCAGCGAGGATGGCAATATTGAGACATTCATAGAAATAGCTGAAGGTATTGAACAAGACCCGGATACTTACAATATGAAAGTAAAAGAAGGTATGAAGGATGGATTACGTTATCCTGATGCGTGTAATCAAGCATTGCAGTTTATTTTAAATAAGGAAGTGAGAACACCTAATGATTTATTAGGACTAAGTTATGTTAAAGAGGTAGTTCATAATCAGTATCCTATTTCCATGCACTGCATTAAGCGTACCAATGATTATCATGCAAAAGATATTGAAAGCATTTCTAGCGCCACATCTTTACGCATTGCACTAAAGCTGGGAAAAGATGTAGCCCATCAATTACCTGGCTACAATACATATAAAGACTCTCATTTCTTTACTCTAGAAGAGTTCTACCCTTATTTAAAGTATTTAATTACCTTTACTCCTCTTGAAGGGCTTCATATGATTGAAGAAGGTTTGGATGACCGCTTGTATAAAGTGAATCAAGAAACCTGCAATTTAGAAGAACTCATCAATGCTTTAACAAGTAAACGTTATACAAGAAGCAGAATACAAAGAATGCTTATTCATATTCTTCTTCATAACACAAAAGAAGAAATGAAAAAAGCCATGGATATTGATTATATTCATATTCTTGGCTTATCTGCGAGTGGACAGCGTTATATTAAAACAGCTAAAAAGAATACAGAATATAAAATCATCACTAACATCACAAAACATAAGCATCCTGCTTTAGATATTGAAAAAAGAGGGGCTCAGCTTCTTGATTTAGTGAATCCAGGCTTTTTTAAAGAAACAATTAAAGCGATTCCTTATCGTAAAATTGATTTAAAATAAAGGCAACACCATCATCATTATTACTTAAAGTAACATGATCTGCTTTTTCTTTTAAGTCATCAGGAGCATTGTCTACTACATAACTTACCCCTGCAATATCTAACATATCTTCATCATTATAATAATCTCCAAAAGCGATTGTATTCTCTAATGGTATTTGATAATGATGGGCCACCGTTTGTATCGCATTGGCTTTAGTGGCTTCTTTATTGGTGATTTCTAGATAATAAGAAGCACTACGTGTTATATGTAAAGAAGGATATGTTTCCTTTAAATAAGAAGTGACATGATCAATAAATCCAATACAGACTATTTTATGAATGGTCTGTATTTTTTTAATGTCTTCTAATCCAATCTTAATCGATATTTTACCAATATAAGACTCTTCTATCGCATGATCTTTAAAATATTGATTTGTAGAATACCAGTTATTGCCATCATAAATATTCCAATCTAAATCATTACAATAAGAACATATATCATAGACAATATCCGTTGGTATTGTATAAGAGATGATTTCATCCCCTAAAATAATCAGTGCGCCATTATGAGCGACCAGAGGTGCTTTATAAGGGACAAATGATTGAATACTTTCAGGAAGTCTCGAAGAGATAGGAATAAACAAATCATCATATTCATACACCTTCTTTATAGCCTGTAATGTCATATCAGAAAGCGTATTATCACTATGAAGGAGTGTCCCATCTAAATCCGAAAAAATCAGTTTCATAAGTAAAAAAAGATCAGTGCAAGCACTGATCTTAACCTCTTAACACGGCGTTATGGTCCTTCTTGCAGGCTTCAAGAATTTTTTCCATAGCTGAGTTGATTGTTACGTCATCCAATGTACGAGATGGATCCTGGAATAATAGTGAGATAGCCAATGACTTCTTACCTTCTTCCATATGTTCACCTTCATAAACATCGAATACTTCTGCACTCTTTACAAGCTGTTTGCTTGCACGTTTGATTGTCTTAACTACATCTGCAGCAGGTACTTTTGAATCAACAACTAAAGCGATATCACGAGATACTGCAGGATATAGAGGAATAGCCTTGAATTTTAATGCACGAGTACGTAATGCAAGAATAGCTGTTAAGTTCAATTCTGCCACATATGTATCGTTGACTTCATAAGCTTTTGCCTTTGCAGGATGTACCTGTCCGATGACACCTACAATTTCCTTACCCATCTTGATATAACCACTTCTACCTGGGTGGAAGTCCTTATTATCTGCTTCTACCTTTTCAAAAGTATAACGTGATTCTTCAATACATAATTTCTTGAATAATGTTTCTACAAAGCCTTTCACAAGATAGAAATCAACCGCTTCCTTCTTACCCATCCAAGGAACATTGACATAGTCTCCACTTACTGCAATTGCTAAGTTAGATACTTCCTTGTCAGAATATGTATTCGCAATTTCAAAGATGTTTACATCTTTGTTTGAATGTGCATTGTTGTAATGAATTGTCTGTAAAAGAGAACCAATAAGTGATTTTCTTGCAGCACTTCTTTCTTCACTCAAAGGACTCATTAACTTAACTGTATTGTCTAAAGAATGGAATAAGTTGAATTCATTGACAGCTGCTTCACTTGTCAATGTATAAGTTAATGTTTCATGTAAACCAAGGTCTACAAGTGTATGTCTAATCAACTGTTCTTTAGACTGTTTTGGTGTTAAGACACCATCTGTCATATTCATGACTGGTAAAGTAGTTGGAAGATTATCATATCCATAGATACGTGCGACTTCTTCCACTAAATCTGCATCCATAGTAATATCATTACGATATGTAGGAACAGTTACAGTAAATAATTCATCTTCTAATGTATATTCAAAGCATAAGCTATCGAAAATATCAGATACTTCTTTAACTGTTAATGAAGTACCTAGTAAGCCATTTACTCTTGATAATTCAATAGTGACAGTTTTTCTTGTTTCATCAAGAGGTGTATGTACTGTTTCATAAATAGTTTCAGCATCAGCATACTGTACTAATAAATCAGTGCAGCGATCTAATACCTTTAATGAACTCATTGTATCAATAGCACCCTTGATATAATGCTGTGATGCATCTGTTAATAAGTTCATACGTCTTGCTGTATTTCTTAATGCAGCACCATCAAAAGTTGCTGCTTCAATAACGATATTTTTAGTATTCTTATCAATCTTAGTATCATTACCACCCATAACACCAGCAACACAGCCAATGCCATCATCAGTTGATACAATAACATCTTCAGGTAAGATTTCATATTCATTTTCATCAAGAAGAACAGCCTTCTGATTGAATCCAGTCTTGATGACGAAAGCCTTCTTTGCAAGCTTATCATAGTCATACATATGAATAGGCTGACCTGTTTCAACCATGACGAAGTTTGAGATATCTACAATATTATTAATAGGCTTGATACCTGATGCAAGAAGCGCATTCTGCATCCATTTAGGTGATTCTTTAGTTGTTACACCCTTCACTAATTTAGCACCAAAGAATGAGCATAAAGGAGTTTCTACATAAACTTCAATTTCACTCTTTTCTTCAGGATATTTCTTGATTTCTGGTAAAGTAACTTTTCTACCTAATACAGCAGCTGCTTCATAAGCTAAAGACTGCATAGCCATACAATCAGCTCTATTTGGTGTTAAACCAATATCAAGAATATAATCATCTAAACCAAGATAAGTTAGTGCTTCTGTACCTACTGGTGCATCTTCTGGTAATACATGAATACCGGCTTTATCTTCTTCTTTTAATAAACGGTTATCTAATCCAAGCTCTGCAATAGAACAGATCATACCATCAGACTTTTCGCCTCTAATAGCACCTGAAGAAATCTTACCACCTTCAAGTTCACATCCTGGTAATGCCACAATAACCTTTTCACCAGCAGCCACATTAGGTGCACCACATACAATCTGTCTTACTTCACCAGGGGCAGTTTCTACCTGACAAATATGAAGATGGTCAGAATTAGGATGTTCAATACATTCCTTTACATAACCAACAACAAGCTTAGTTCCTTTTGCAAGAGGTCCCTGTCCTTCTACTTCTAATCCAATACGAGTGATCTTTTCTGCAAGTTCTGCAGGATCTTGATCATCTACTTTCACATATCTATTTAATAAATGTAAACTAGCTAACATATACTACTCCTTTCTTTCGAACTGTTCTAAGAATCTTAAGTCATTATTGTAGAAATCACGGATATTATCAATATCATATTTCAACATAGCAACTCTTTCTAGTCCGATACCAAATGCAAATCCCTGGTATTCCTTAGGATCAAATCCACACATTTCTAATACATGAGGGTTGACCATACCAGCACCTAATACTTCAATCCATCCAGTACCTTTACACATAGCACAGCCCTTACCACCACAGTTGCCACAAGAGATATCTACTTCTACACTTGGTTCTGTGAATGGGAAATAAGAAGGTCTTAAACGAATTTCACGTTTTTCACCAAACATTTTCTTAGCGAAAACATCTAATGTACCCTTTAAATCACCCATAGTGATATTCTTATCGATGACTAGTCCTTCACACTGCATGAACTGATGTGAATGAGTGGCATCATCATCATCACGACGGTATGTCTTACCAGGGCAGATAACCTTAATAGGACCTTTACCCTTAGCTTCTAACATAACATGTGCCTGTACAGGAGAAGTATGTGTTCTCATTAATGTATTTTCATCAATATAGAATGTATCCTGCATATCTCTTGCAGGGTGTCCTTTAGGTAAGTTCATTAATTCAAAGTTGAAATGATCTGATTCTACTTCAGGTCCTTCAGCTACCTTATATCCCATACCTAGGAATAATTCTTCTAAGTCTTCCTTAACACGTGTTAAAGGATGTACAGATCCTACTGGTAAACGATTACCTGGTAAAGAGATATCAATATCTTCTGCAAGTAAACGTTCATTTAAAGCTTTTTCTTCTAAATAAGCTTTCTTTTCTTCAATAGCCTGTCCAATTTCCTGTTTAGTCTTATTTGAAACCTGTCCAAATGTTTTTCTTTCTTCAGGAGCCATAGTCTTCATTGATTTCATAGCAGCCTGAATAGGTCCTTTTTTACCAAGATAGAACACACGTAAGTCATTTAATTCTTTCGCATCAGCGCAAGCTGCAATTTTTGCAAGTGCCTCTTCCTGGATTTTTAATAATTCATCCATAACTTTCCTCCTTAAAAAAATAAAAAGCCGTTCCAATAGGAACGACTTAAATCGCGGTACCATCCTAAATTCATATAGTATACACTATATGCACTTTATCACTTATAACGTCAGTGTTACGGCGGGGATTAGCCGCACTCCAAGGTGAATTCAATAATATCTTATAAGAAGATTTCCACCAGCCTCTTCCTCTCTCAATATAAGTATATTACATACTAGTCCTTTTCTTCGTGTTCTCATGTATTATACCTAATAATTAGGAAAAAGACAAGATGAAATCTTATCTATCGAACAAGCCGAAACCCTCTTTCATTTGTTTAATATTTGTATTATGATACTTAAAGAGAGGACGTATATAAAATGAAATTTTCAAAAAGAATGGATCTCTTCGGAGAAAGCATCTTCACTACACTTGCAAATATGCGTAGTGAAAGAAAAAAGCAAGGACTAGAAGTCATTGATTTGAGTATTGGAGCACCTAATATCCCTCCAACTCAGGAAGTCATGGAAACAATCGCAAAGGAGGCAATGAAGCCAGAAAACTATCTTTATGCGATTAAGGATGCCGTTGATCTTCAAAACACTGTAAAAGAATGGTATGAAAAAAGATACGGTGTCACTATTGATCCCGAAACTGAAATGACATCATTACTTGGATCTCAGGATGGCTTAGCACATCTTGCTTTAACTTTAGTAGATGAAGGTGATATCGTACTTGTACAAGATCCATGTTATCCAATCTTTAGAGATGGGCCACTACTCGCTGGGGCTAAAGTTGTTACTATGCCTTTATTAAAGGAAAATGATTATTTAATAGATTTTGATATGATTGATGAAAAGACTGCACAGGATGCAAAGTATATGATTGTGTCTTATCCAAATAACCCAACATGTGGTGTTGCGAATGATGAATTCTATAAGAAACTCATTGTCTTCGCAAAGAAATACAACATCATGGTTCTTCATGATAATGCCTATAGTGAATTATTGTTTGAAGGACCAGGACGCAGCTTCTTAGAATTTGAAGGCGCTAAGGATGTGGGTATTGAATTCAACTCATTAAGCAAGACATATGGTTTAGCAGGTGCACGTATTGGTTTTGCACTTGGTAATAAAGAAATCATTGGAAAACTAAAATCATTAAAATCTAATCTAGATTATGGTATGTTCTTACCAGTTCAAAAAGGTGCGATTAAAGCATTAACACAGGATCAATCATGTGTAGAAAAAACAAGAAATGCTTATCAACATAGAAGAGACTTATTAGTCAATGGCTGTAAGTCTATTGGCTGGGATATCGATATGCCTAAGGGTACTATGTTTGTATGGGCGAAGATTCCTGACAAGTTTAAAGATTCTGAAACTTTTGTAAAGGAACTATTTGATAAAACAGGTGTTCTTGTGGTACCAGGTAATGCATTTGGTACTCAAGGTGAAGGCTATGTACGTATGGCTCTAGTACAAAGTGATGATACAATAGAACATGCATTAGACATGATGGATAAAAGCGGACTATTTAAATAGCCCGCTTTTTTAAATAATATAAGGAATAAAAATCATCAAGCCAATAATAGCTGAAATGATCGCACTAATAAGCACAGCACCTGCTGCAGCGTCTTTAGAGAGCTTTGCAAGAGGATGAACATCTGGTGACGCTAAGTCTACCACTGCTTCAATCGCAGTATTGACAAGTTCTAATGACAAAACAAGTGCAAATAGAATAAGACAGATCATCCATTCAATCTTCGTAATATGAAAATAGAAACCACATAATATAACTGCACACATAAAAGAAAGATGTATTTTGATATTACGTTCTTTCTTAATTGTATGGATAATGCCTTCAAAGGCATGCTGAAAAGATTTTAAAAGAGATTGTCTAGTATGTGACATCAAACTTTCTCTCTCCTTTTTCTACAGGGATATCTTCCACTTCCATATCAGTGATGTCTATCCATTGTTCATTTTTCATCTTATTGATAAAACGATTAATCTGTTCTATTTCTCCCTGTACTTCTGCTTCTACACGTCCATCAAAGAGATTTCTAACCCAGCCAGTAAGTCCTAACTGAGTCGCATTCATCTGTGCTCTAAAACGGAATCCAACAGCTTGTACTCTTCCTGAAAAATAGATATGCTGTCTAATCATAGTGAACCCCCCTTAAAGGTATACATCACAATACCTGCCGCTACACCAACATTAAGTGATTCCATTGTATCAATAGGAATATAAAGAGAGGCATCAGACATCGCAATTGTTTCATCTCTCACACCATTCCCTTCATTTCCCATAACAAATGCCATCTTATCTGTTGATTTAATATCATCAATAGAAGACGCATTATGTAAGCTTGTCGCAATGACACGTACCCCTAACTTCTGTAGTTCTGGAATAACATGACTCAATTCATCACGGACAATATCTAAATGAAAAACAGCCCCCTGAGTAGAACGCAAGGCCTTATCATTGTATAAGTCTACACAATCAGGACTCATGACAATCTGTTTAAAGCCAAAAGCAAGTGCTGAACGAAGGATAGTTCCTAAGTTTCCTGGATCCTGTACACCATCTAAAATCAAGACACGATCATAGTGTTTTAAAATATTATCCTTCTTATGACATACAGCCATAATAGGCTGTGGTGTTTTTGTATAGGATAATTTTTCCATAACAGAATCAGACACAACAAGCACTTTATCCTGTCCTTCTAATGATTCATCTGTACTAATAACTAAATCACATAGTCCTGCTTTTTTTGCTTCTTCTACCATGTGGAATCCATCTACTAGAAAAAGTCCTTTTTCATCTCTTGTTTTCTTGTTTTTTAATTTTACAAGGTCTTTAATTGTTTTATTATTCACTGATTGAATCATACATGCTTTTCCTCCAATATTTTCATACGTTTCTTATAATCAGGCATTCTCTTTTTGACTTCTGCATAGAATCGAGGAGAATGATTTGGTTCAATAAAATGACATAACTCATGCACAATTACATAATCAATCAACTCTTTATCTAAATAAACTAAAGAGAAATTAAATGTCACAAGGTTCAATTGATCATAACAGCTGCCCCATCTTCCTTTATATTGTTTGATTTGTATACGTGGCATAGGTCGATTAAATAAAGGAAGATATTCTGCCGTTCTCGTTTTTAAGTATTCATAGAGTATCTGAGAAAGATATATCCCTAACGCATTTTCTATATAAGAAGTATACACATAAATACTATCTCCATGAATTGCACATTGTTTCTTCTTAATATCTCTGACAACTATTTGATATTTCCTACCAAAGATATAGACATACCCATCCTCTCTTAGATCAAAATAAGGGACATAAGAAGATAATCGTGCATATAAATCCTCTTCATTTTCATAGATTAAATCACGAATATACTTCTCGCTTGTACCAGCAGGTGCACTCACCTCTAAATAATTATCTCTGATCTTCACCCTGATTGTTTTCATCTTCTTAAATGAAACAATACATGGATATATATGTCCTTTTAATTTAATATTCCATTTTACTCTCTGCATTTTCTTATAAACTCTTCAAATATTTTCTGACTTTCTTTCTCTGTACACATGAATTCAGGATGCCATTGTACACCCCATACAAACTTCTTATTAGGTGCATAACATGATTCGACTAAACCATCTTCACTTATAGCCATAGGTTGTAAATCATTTCCTAGTTCTTTGATTGCTTGATGATGACAGCTATTGACTGGCAGAATAGTTTTATTAAGTAGACTCTTTAATGGTGTATCCTCTACAAGAGTAACTGTATGCTGCTTATTGTCATAAGGTGGTTTCATTCTGTGAGTTATAGTACTTTTATATTCTGATGGTAAGTCCTGATATAATGTTCCACCACATAATACATTAAGCAACTGATGCCCTCTACATATTCCTAATATTGGTTTATTTAAAGCATATACTTCTTTAAATAACTGACTTTCTAGTGTATCTCTATAAGGTGTTAAATCTCCACAATTTTCCTTCTTCTCTTCATGATAATAAACAGGATCTATATCTGGGCCGCCAGTAAAAAGAAAACCATCAAAGTTCTCTGATAATTGTTTAATATCTTCTATATTTTCAATAAAAGGTAACATCACAGGAATACCTCCTGCATTCATAATACCTTTCATATATCCTGGAAGCAGCCAATAACTCTCTTTTTTCTCATCAAATAAAGGTAATATTCCTATAATAGGTTTCATTTGCATCAGCTCCTGAAACTATTATAAATAGTAAAAGAGCCTCTTTCAAGAGACTCTATTCATGACATATTGCCTTTATTTCTTCTAGATGTTCTAAAGCAAGCGCATAACCATAATCATAAATTCTTTGAATCTTATCTAGATCCTTTTCCATAGAATCAATAATAACTTCTTCTGTTGGTCTTAATACAAGTGCCTTGCCTTCTTTTTCTAGCTTGTCAATATAGTCTAATGTTTCATTATAGTTGATATGACGCGAAAGCAGGGCATCTTTAAGAAGTGGGTATTTACGAGACACAACCTGTGCTGCAAATTGAGTTGAAAAATTGAGTGTCTTCTTATAACCCTTTGGTCTAGTAAGAATAATCAAAAGCTTCTTATTACCATCTTCTATTGCTTTCTTTACAGGAATAGAATCTGCAATACCGCCATCAAAATATTCATTCTCACCTATTTTGATTGCAGGAAATACAATAGGAATAGCACATGTTGCCTTTAACACTGTACAATGGCGATCTATTTTATGACCATCTATATATTCTGCTTTTCCTGTATTTGCATTTGTGACACCTACAAGTACTTTTGTATGAGACTTATAAAATGTATCATAATCAAAAGGATTGAGTTCATTAGAAATTGTTTCATAGGCAAACTTTAAACCAAATAAAGAATGATCCGTCTTATAGTTTCTAAGACCAATATAACGAGGATCATGGCGATACGTTTTTAGTATCTCAAGATTTCTTCTAGGCTGTTTTGATACATAAGAAACACCATCAGTGATTCCTGCACTTACACCTATACAATAATCAAACATAATATCATGATCATTCAAACAATCCATAATACCACATGAAAAGATTGGTCTAAATGTACCACCTTCTAAAACAATTCCACTCATATACTTATTCCCCCTCAAATAAAGACATTGACTCTGCTGAGTTAACGTCTACTATTTTATGGAAATACTCCTTCTGTGTCAAATCCCCCTTCACGACTTGCTTTGCAATCACACCATCTTTAATGTAAAGCAATTTCTGTGAATAACTGGCAATCATCGGATCATGAGTCACCATAAGTATAGAAACACCATCTTGATTATTTAATTCTTTGAATATTTCCAATATTTCATGTGATGTGTGAGAATCTAAGTTACCTGTTGGTTCATCCGCTACAATAAGTTTAGGATGAGTGACAAGGGCACGACAGATGGCTGCACGCTGTCTTTGTCCTCCTGAACATTCATTAGGATACTTATGAAGTAATGAATCAATAGATAAACGTGACGCTGTTTCTTTAACTCTTGCTTCTATTTCTTCCTGTGGCAAATTTGCAAGAGAAAGAGGAACTGCAATATTTTCAAGAACAGTGAGAGAATCTAATAAGTTGAATTCCTGGAAGATAAATCCAAGGTTCTCATAACGAAACTTACCTATTTCATTTTCACCCATACTTCTTACTTCAGCATCATTGATATAAACCTTCCCTTTTGTAGGAATATCAATTGTAGATAGATTATTAATAAAAGTTGATTTACCTGCACCACTTGGTCCCATGACACAGATGAATTCTCCTTCATTCATAGTCATAGAGACACCATGTAATGCTTCAAAGGTATGGCTTGTACCAATACCATATATTTTAGTTATATTTTTCGCAACTAGTATTTCACTCATAGTACTTCCCCTATTTCTGTATAAACATTCTTCATATAAATATAATAAGTCATCACTGCAAGAATCATCTGTGGAATGATATCCACACCAAACAACATAATAATGAGCCCTAAAGTATCCGGTATATGCATATAAACCTGAATCATGACAATTGTAAGATAAACAATAGGTATTAAAACAAGTAATGAATAGAAAAGAATCACTTCTTTTTTGATATAAGAAGCAATCTTCTTTCTTGTACAGCCTATCTTATAAAGATTACTAAAGGCTTTCACTCTTTTCATAGTTTCTGCCGCATATTTATACATAATTGTGATAGATAATAAGATTGTCATCACAATGTAAGCAATAATGGCGGTCATATATTCTCTTGGTGAATTTTTCTGGGCAATGATCATAGCACTCATACAAACATTTGTGACAACATAAACAAGAATAAGAACACCTGAATTGGTCAAAGAAGTAGATAAATGACTTAAAGAAACAAGGTCTAAAGTATGTCCTAAACGTTGACTCTTGATTTTTCTAAGTATTTCAGGAATTGTCTGAGATAAAACATAAGCCGCCCCTATTCCTCCTACAAAACAAGGGAATACAAATCCAGTTGGACTATAAGGAGTCGTAACTAATAAAATAATCGAAAATATATAAATGAATGGTGGAAGATAAGAAGGTAATCTCTTATCCACTACCTTTTCATGAGATTCATGTAAGAGTGTCTGGATATCATGACGGTAAACAAAGCCTGAATCACCTAGAATAGTTACAAAGAAAAGAATTGCAATAGTCATAAGTGTATCTGTATAGGCACGCATAGGAATCATGAAGATAGATTTATGAATATGCATAGAGTGATACATGATTGAATTCACTCCTACTGCCCCTGCCATGCCAATCAAATAACCAATAGGTAAAGCAATTAAAGAGATAATGATTTCCTGATAAAATAAATAAAGTGTTGAATCAAAAAAACTGCTGCCACTCATCGCAAGAATAGCGAATTCTTTTGTCTTATGTGCACAAAAGAATGAGTTGGCATAAACCATCATTAATCCACAAAATATTATAACAACAAATGCGATGATACTTGATAATGGAACACTGACCTGTGAAAAAGATCCACCACTTGCAGCTGCTGTTTGATCCATTAACGTATCATTATTAATAATATTAAAGAAGACAAATGATACAAAGACAGTAAAAAGAACAGTAATACCATAAGATATAGCTTGTCTCTTTTCACGTTTCAACATCTTACAGGCAAATTTAAATGTTCCCATGATCTTTCCCTCCATGAGTATGGCGATAAGAGTTAATACGTGTCACTCTTAAGATATTTTCTTCTCCAGGAAAATAAACTGGATTCTGTTTTGTTTGTTTATAGATGTCTATTACTCCTTTCGCATCATCTACAATTTCAGTAAGTTTCATCAAGCCATACATTCTAGGAGGAAGAACATATAAAGGTACACCTGTATCCTTGAAATGTAACTTAATTTCCATAAGCAGGTGTGGACAGCACATCACTACATCATATTGATCAATGACTTCGTGCATCAAGCTAAAGGGTGAGAAATCAACCTGTACTTGATTCTCTAAATGATTTTCTTTAATTTGTTTCTGCATACGTGTAGTGACATAGCTTGATGAAAAGCCACCCCCACAGCAGATTAATATTTTTAATAGATTCATGGTGTATATTATATAAGATAATTTCATAGCACACTATTAATTTTCTAAACATGAAAAAAACCGACATCAGTCGGTTGATTCTTCGTAGCACTTTAATCGTTCAAACTTCAGTTTTCTCATAGATTTGATCTTTTCGATGTCTTTTTCTAAAAGCTCATAGTCATAGAGCATATCCTTATATTTACCAAAATGTTCATATTGATAAATATAATAAGTCATATACATTTCAATAATTGGCTCAATACCATGATAGTGTTCTAGTTCATAGAGTCCACAAGCAACATAGCACAAGCACATGAAATATTCCAGTTCTCTATTTTCTCCTAGCATTTCGTCTGAAAATACATATGAACTCCCATAAAACATAGGATGAGGCGTATCTTTCTGTGAATCCATTTCCTGATAGACATCATTTCTTACTTCTCTATAATATTCTAGTTCTTCCATAATTACCTACTCATCCCTAAATGCATCTTCATAATCTAGTTTACCTGAATTAAGTACAAAATCCCTGTCTCGCTTCATTTCATCCAGTTCTTCTTGTGTTTCAACATGTACACCTACGATAATCCTATCTACGTTCTCATAAGTGTGATAGAACATATAGTTCACACCATCATTGAGTGTAGGATATAATTCTGCTTCGATAGTTGCTAAAGCTAAAGATACTCGCAAAGCAAACATAGGATCATCTTTAAAAGAAGGCCCCAAATCGTCAAGATGGAACATACCTCTTGATTGATCTCCGGTTTCATAATCCGTCCTAAAGTCATGTTTAAAATCAGAATATTCGCTCATTTTTTCACCCTCTTGCTCTCAACATCTCTATTACATATATATTTTTTTAACAAAAAAATTCATCATTCGGTTTTAATTGTACCATTTTTAAAATCTCTTATCATTTTCAATATATATTCATTACTCCCCATATATGTTTCATTTCCAAGCACATCTAGCGCAGCTGTTGCAACATAACCTATAGGTACATTTAGCAAACATATTTCATTATCTTTATTGTTTTCTATTTCCTCAATAAAAGCTTCATCAGTTATTTTCGCTTCAATTCCTGTAAGAATCGCCTGCATGACAAGTATAGGTTTACCACTTTTTATCTTATCAATAACTTCTATAACTATATCATTGTGCATGTCTTTTAACCTCCGAATATCGAAGAAAAATTGAATTTCAAAATTATCTTCTACTCATCCCTAAATGCATCTTCATAATCTAGTTTACCTGAATTAAGTAC
>NZ_DBPF01000125.1:0-13077 GCF_002299355.1 Catenibacterium sp. UBA627 | reverse complement strand
GTATGATAGAACATATAATTAACACCATCATTAAGTGTAGGATATAATTCTGCCTCAATAGTAGCAAGTGCCAAAGATACTTTTAATGCAAATAAAGGACATCCGTTAAATTGAGGCCCTAAATCATTAAGATGGAACATACCTACAGATTGTTCACTATCGATATATGATGTTCTAAAATCATGCTTTATATCTTCATACTTATCCATCGCTTTTTCTTTCACTACTTTTCACCTTTTCTATGACTTTCTGTTTACTTATAAGTTCATTATACACTACATTACAGCCAAAACACTTATATTTTTAAGCATGAAAAAAAGTGCCATCTCTGGCACTTTAGATTACTTTGCTAACTGTTCTTTAGCTAAATCAGTTAAAGCCTTGAAACCTTCAGGATCAGCAATTGCGATTTCTGAAAGCATCTTTCTGTTAATGTTAACTTCTGCAAGTTTTAAACCGTGCATGAAAGTTGAATATGACATATCGTTCATTCTGCAAGCAGCGTTGATACGTGCAATCCAAAGCTTTCTCATTTCTCTCTTTAACTGTCTTCTATCTCTGTAAGCATACTTTAAAGAATGCATTACCTGTTCATGAGCTGTTTTATATAAAGCATGTTTGCTACCGAAGTAACCTTTAGCTAGCTTTAATGTCTTTTTTCTTCTGCGTCTAGTTGTAAATCCGCCTTTTACTCTTGCCATGTGTATATCCTCCTTAAAATTAACCTATTAGATACGAGACTTGATTCTCTTGTAATCTGATGGGTGTACTAATGTTGATTTAGCGAGATGCTTTTTCTGTTTATGTGTCTTATTATGTGATAAGTGAGATACGTATGCATGGCCTCTCTTTAATTTACCACTTGCTGTTTTCTTTAAGCGCTTCTTAAGACCGCTATGTGTTTTCATTTTTGGCATGATAAGTTTCCTCCTATTTTACTTTGCTTTTTTAGGTGCGAGCATTGCTGTCAATGTTCTTCCTTCTAGTTTAGCTGGCTTTTCAACGACGCAATATTCAGAACATTCCGCAATAAAATCATCCATAATCTTCTGTCCAAGATCAACATGAGCCATCTGTCTTCCTCTGAAACGAATTGCTACCTTGACTTTATCGCCATCCTGTAACCATTTCAAAGTACGTTTAAGCTTCACGTTCTTATCGTGTACATCGATTGTTGGAGATAACTGCGTCTCCTTGACCGCAACAACTTTTGAATTTTTCTTCATTTCTTTTTGTTTCTTCTGCTGCTCGAAACGATACTTTCCGTAATCCATGATACGGCATACCGCTGGTTTTGCCTTAGGAGCAACACAAACTAGATCAAGTCCTGCATCATAAGCACGATTCATTGCGTCTCTCTTGCTCATAACGCCTAACTGTTCTCCATTCTGATCAATAACCAGTACTTCCTTAAAACGAATATTTTCGTTGATTGGATCTTCCTTCTTCACTGGTTTTGTTCTATCATAACGTCTAATAAAAGCCACCTCCGCTTACTTCATATTAAATAAAAAGTGAGCGTACTAGCGCCCACTTATCGTTAGAGTTTAATCTAGTGACATTGGCCCATCGACTGTATCAATCGGGCGAGAAGTAGGCACTTCTTCTTTCCACTTTTTACTTGTTCATCTTACCCAACATACAGGTGTTTGTCAATAACTTTTTTAATTTATTTTAGATTTCTGTAATAACACCATTCACCGCATGAATCTTTACGCCTCTATACTTTATAGTAGCCTTGACTTTGAGATTTTCTATATCCATCGGGCGTTCCATCGTACAATCTTATAATCGATCATGACTCGTGTATTCTCTTCAAGTAACACCTTACTATTATAATAATCCTCAGTTAAAATCTTATCTTTAAAAAGTGTCTCATTCACTACACCAAGCTGACTCAAATCACCTACAGTAAAACTTGCCTGAGATATATTAACAGCCTTAGGAAAGAATACTTGTGTGGCCACTAAATATGTTTCTTTTCCATATATAAGTCCATAAGGATGTACACTCACACTTAAGACAACTTCCTCTGTAGTCTGATTTTATCTCTTATTTTCAACCCACAAAAGACCGCAACAACATATACCACTAGTACAACAATTTGACTGATCAGTTTACTATGTTTCACTGTTTATTCTTCTTTATCTTTTAGAAGGTTTAAAAATCTGTGTAAAAGAAGAAGGAAGCGGTGCTTTAAAGGTCATTGTTTTATGTGTAAAAGGATGTGTGAATGCAAATTCATGCGCATGTAGACCTAATCTCTTTAAAGGATTTGTAAGTGCTCCATACTTCTTATCACCAATAATAGGATGATTCAAAGAAGCCATATGAACACGAATCTGATTCTTACGCCCTGTATCTAAGAATACTTCCATCATTGTATAATCCTTAGATACTTCTAATGGCTTGTAGTGCGTAATAGCCAATTGTCCCTCTTTCGCAATACGCATCTTTAACTGTTTATCTTCTACAAGATGATTCTTTATTGTACCTGACTTACGACATTGTCCTTCTAATATTGCAACATAGCCTCTTGTTTTAACATACTTATTCCAGTTATGAGTTAATTCCTGATAAAGCTTCTTATTCTTCACAAACATAAGTACACCAGAAGTATCCTGGTCTAAGCGATGTACAAGATAACACTGCTGTCTCTTCTTACGACAATATTCCATCACCATATAAAAAGCTGTCTGATATTTATTATTCTGTGTCTCTTCACTCACAAGCCCTGAAGGCTTATTAATGACTATCATGTCATCATCTTCATAAAGAAGTTCAAAAGGAAGATTCGTCTTCTTACCAACTTCTACTTCATCTCCTGGATGTAATTCAAAGGCATGATAAGTCTGTACTTCACCATTCACCTGTACCGATTTATATTTCAATAAATTCTTACAATCATTTCTCTTCTTACGAGTATGCTTTACAAGAGAATCTAATAGTAATTCATCTGTTGTAACCTTATACATTCTTTTCCTCCAAATAACGTCTCACTTCTTCTTCTAAATACTGTGGACCTTTTTCCAGTAATACAGAAAGAGGTTCATCTGTATGATTAATACAGCGTACATCCTCAAATCCGGCTTCAAGTAATGTCTCTTTATCTTCACACTTTCCACAAAATGCGACAACAGGCTTATTGTATTTCTGTGCTAAGCGCAAGACACCTATTGGTGTCTTTCCATATAAAGTCTGATGATCCATTTTTCCTTCACCTGTAAAAATAATATCCGCTTTCTGGATTGCTTCCTCTAGGCGAACTGTACGACTGACTGCATCAAATCCAGTCACTAGTTTACCATTTAGTCCTGTAACAATCGCATAGCCCATGCCTCCTGCTGCTCCTGCACCAGGTATACATGAATCATCCTTATCAACTAATTCACTCATTATTTTCACATAATGCTTCATTGCCTGATCTGTCTTTTCTAGATCTTTCACCTTTTTTTGAGGGCCAAAGACATAAGTGGCTCCTTCTTCCCCACATAATGGATTGGTAACATCACATGCCCCTTCTACTTCTATATTTGATAAATCGAGACGTGTTTTCTTAATATGATCAAGTGTTTCGAGTCCTCTCGCATTCATTGGAATACGCTGATCAAACTGATCAAAGAAACCATAACCCATACCACTTAATAGACCTATTCCTCCATCATTACAAGCTGATCCACCTAAAGTCAAAAGGAAACGTTTGACACCATGATCATAAGCATATTTCATCATTTCTCCTACACCATAAGATGTTGCTTCTGTTCCGTTCTTTTCTTCTTCAGTCAGGTAATCAAGTCCACATGCCTGTGCACTTTCTATAATAGCAAGATCATCCATAATAGCGATTTTTGCATGAACTGTCTTAAATAGTGGTCCTGCTACCTCTATTTCATGAATATCACCATTTAGATAATGATTCATGACTTCCATTGTCCCTTCACCACCATCAGCTAAAGGACAAATATGTACATTATTATAAGCTCTCTGTACTGCTTCTCCTGCAGCATATGCAGTCATGCTTTCTTTAAAAGAATCAAATGCAGCAAGTATTTTCATCATTATCACTCCCTGTATGTATTCTAACATAAAAAAGTTCATGGTCACCCATGAACTTTTAAGATTTTCTTTTTAATAAATAAATATTTTTCTTATAAACAATAACATAGAAAATAATTGATAACACAACTGCAGAGAGTGCATCAATAATTCCATGTTGCTTGGTTAAGAAAGTAGAGATAATAATCCCTATTGTAAGAATTATAGTTCCCTTCTTCATAATACTAGTTGCATGCTTTGATTTACTAAATGCCATGCACATACCAATAGAATTAAAGATATGAATACTTGGCAACACATTGGTTGGTGTATCAAGCTTATAAAGCAAATCAACAAGTATTAACGCAATATTGCTATGACCTAAATGTTTTGGTCTAATATCCAAACCATTAGGATAAATGACTGATACCACTATAAAGAGTGTCATACCAGTAAATAGGAATGTAATCATCTGCAAGTATTCTTTCTTATCTTTGAAGAAGAAATACCAGAAAGAGAAGAAGATATACCCAAACCAGCTGATATAAAAGAAAACAAACCACTCATTAAATGGAATTATATGATCTATTGGTGTAGAAATCATATGATATTGCGTCACTGGCATGAAATGTTCAATAAAGAAGAAACATACCAGATAAACTACAAAGTACAAAAACGTCCACCAGTAACGCCAATTCTTTTTCATTAGTTTTTAGAGAATTCTGACAAGATTAATTCCTTGTTCTTATCAGTCGCCCAGTTGATTCCCCACTGATTAGAGAAGAGTAATAAATACTTTCCTCTTAAATCCTGCACTCTCTTTGTATCTGAAGATAAATTCAAGCTATATAGATCAATTTCTTTATTATCAATCCATCTGATGAACTGATATCCAAGAGGTTCTCTCTTGATATTTACGTTATATTCGTTCTTTAAACGATATTCAAGTACTTCAAACTGAAGGACACCTACTACACCTACAATGATTTCTTCCATTGAACCACCAATTTCAGTGAAGATCTGAATAGCCCCTTCCTGGGCAATCTGTTCTACACCCTTAACGAACTGTTTACGCTTCATTGTATCTGTATTACGGATACGTGCGAAATGTTCAGGAGCGAATGTAGGGATACCTTCAAACTTGAATTTGTGCTTAGGTGTGCAGATTGTATCACCAATAGAGAAAATACCTGGATCAAAGACACCGATGATATCTCCAGAATAAGCTTCCTGGATTTCTTCACGATCATCAGCCATTAACTGTTTAGACTGACTTAGTTTAATCTTCTTATTTCCCTGCATATGGAATACTTCCATACCCTTAGTGTATTTACCAGAAGTGATACGCATGAATGCCATTCTATCTCTGTGTGCTTTATTCATGTTTGCCTGAATCTTGAATACAAATGCACTGAAGTCTTCATTGAACGGATCAATTGGCCCATCATCACTCTGTTTTGGCTGAGGAGGCATAGAGTAATCTAAGAAATGATGTAAGAATGGCTCTACACCAAAGTTAGTTAAGGCACTACCAAAGCATACGGGTGATAGTTCTCCACGATGTACTCTTTCTAGATCAAATTCTGCACCTGCACCATCTAGTAATTCGACATCATCCTGAAGAGTAGCATAATAATCTTCACCAATTTCTTTAATTAATTCAGGATCATCATAATCAGTAATGATTTCCTGTACTTCCTTCTTACCACCCTGTACTGGTACGAAACGAATCACTTTCTTAGATTCTCTTTCATAAACACCTTTGAACTGTTTACCACATCCAATAGGCCAGTTAACAGGACATGTATCCATACCTAATTCCTGTTCAATTTCTTCCATTAATTCATAAGGGTCTTTGGCTTCTCTATCCATCTTGTTGATGAAAGTAAAGATAGGAATATGTCTCATTGCACAAACCTTGAATAACTTACGTGTCTGTGCTTCGACACCCTTAGATGCATCAATAACCATAACTGCTGAGTCAGCTGCCATTAAAGTACGATATGTATCTTCTGAGAAGTCCTGATGGCCTGGAGTATCTAGAATATTGATACAGAACCCATCATAGTTGAACTGTAATACTGAAGATGTAACAGAGATTCCTCTCTGTTTTTCAATTTCCATCCAGTCACTGACTGCATGACGCATATTCTGCTTACCCTTAACCATACCGGCTTCCTGAATAGCTCCACCATATAATAAGAACTTTTCTGTTAATGTTGTTTTACCAGCATCAGGGTGAGAAATAATCGCAAACGTACGACGTTTACTTACTTTATCTACAAATTCTGACATATAGCCTCCTTAAATTACGAATTGACCATTCTTGAAGATCTGCACTGTTTTTCCATCTTGAGTCACAGCTTCAATATCAAGGTCTTTTGTCCCAATCATAAAATCAACATGTGTGAATGAATCATTAACACCATGTTTATATAATTCTTCTTTAGTCATCTCATAACCGCCCTTAATACATTCATTAAACCCTTTACCAAGAGCAAGATGACATGCTGCATTCTCATCAAATAATGTGTTATAGAATAATAGCCCCATTTCTGATATAGGAGAATCAACAGGCACGAGTGCCACTTCACCTAAATAATGAGCTCCATCATCAGTATCAATGATGCTTGCAAGTACATCTTTACCTGTCTTAGCATCAAAGTCTACAACACGACCTTCCTTAAATCGAATATAAAAATCATCGACAAGTGAACCACCATGGTTAAGTGGCAATGAAGAATAAACAATACCTTCTGTCTTTCGATAGTCTGGAGAAGTAAAGATTTCTTCTGTAGGCATATTAGGGAAAGAATAAACTCCATCAGTTGTAAAACTTCCTCCACCTGCAAATAAATAATCTTTATTCATATATACTTTTAAATCAGTTCCTAGACTATTTGTATAGTGTAAGTAGTCAATAGTCATCTCATTAAGTGTCTTAACACGTTCTTCAAAAGACGCACGATGCATTTCCCAGGCATTCAAAGGATCTTTTGTATCTACATAGCATACATGATAAATAGCCTTCCATAAGGCTTCTGTTGCCTCCTGATTATTCATATCAGGAAATACCTTATTCGCCCACTTAAGAGAAGGTGCCCCAACAATACACCAGCGATCAATACCTAGATCTAAATGGTCATAGAATGTCTTAGCCTGTTCATGCATTGCTTTACTGTATGTTGCCATCTTTAAAGGATCAATACCTTTAAAACCATCAGGATTTTCTGATGTAATAGTAACTACAGCCGCATGTTCTAATGCATACTTATTACGTAACTCCACAAGATAATCAGGCACATTTTTGAAGTAATCAACATCATTATGTTCATATCTAAGTCTTGTAATATCCTCATCTACGTAATGAGCGATTACATCCTGAGCCCCTGCTTTATACGCTTCTTTGGCGATAGCTTTCACTAAAGAGGCACATTCAACATCCGCAGTAACTACAAGTTTCTGGCCTTTTTGAAGATTAACGCCCTTTTTCACTATCAATTCAGCATATTTATTCATCATATCAATACACCCCATCTCCATTATTCTAAGAATTTTCTATTCTTTGTCAACAGAAAAAGCATAACATATTACGTGTTGAATTTCCATTTTTCTTGTTATTATTTTACACATGTGATATGATATAGATAGCAGTTACACAGGACATTTTGTATTGGTTTTTTATCAGTAGTACACTATCGATTGCAAAAGCCTATAATAAAGTTGCTTGATGTATTGCAATTTACAGGAGGTATGTCAGATGACAGGTAAAGTAAAATGGTTTAAGGCCGAAAAAGGTTATGGATTCATTGTAGTAGAAGGACAGAGCAAAGATATCTTCGTTCATTTCTCTGCAATCAACGCTGATGGATACAAGACTTTAGAAGAAGGTCAGACTGTTGAATTTGACGTTGTTGAAGGCGATCGTGGACCACAGGCAGCTAACGTTACAGTAATTGAATAATCATCATAAAAAAAGGCTGATGCAATAAGCATCAGTCTTTTTTTGTCACATAAGCAATTAACAGCTTCATTGTGTTCTCTACTGCATCTACATGTGAACGTTCCATACCATGGCTTGCAGCTACACCTGGACCTATCAATGCACCTCTAATATCCTGGCCACCTCTTAAAGATGCAGAGACATCAGAACTATAAAATGGATAAATATCAACAGCAAAAGATAATTCATTATCTTTTGCAAGATTGATGAGCGTTGTTGTCATCTGATAATCATAAGGACCACTAGAATCCTTCGCACAGATAGAAACAGCTCTTTCAGTGCAGCTTAAGTCTTTACCAATACATCCCATATCCACCGCAATAAATTCTTCAATTTCTTCAGGAATATAAGCGCATCCATGTCCTACTTCTTCATAAGTAGAAATCAAGAAATACCAAGTATCACGAGGAATAATGAATTCTTCCTTCATTGTCTTTAATAAGCCATATAGAATAGCTACGCTGAGTTTATCATCTAAGAATCTAGATTTAATAAAGCCACTTGGAGTAATTGTAGTTTTAGGATCAATACAGATATAATCTCCTGGCATGATACCTAATTCTTCTACTTCCTTCTTAGATGACACACATTCATCAATACGTACATGCATTGTCATATCAGTTCTAGGGGCATTCTTAGAATCGTCATAGACATGTGCACTTGGAGAATTAGATAGAATTGTTCCTGTATAAGTTCTGCCATCTCTTGTTACTATTTTACAATATTCACCATCTAATGTAGGAACAATAGGGCCTCCTACTAAAGTGAATGCAAGTGTACCATCTTCTTTGATACTTCTGACCATAAGTCCTAAAGTATCAGCATGAGCACATAATGCCTTTGTATGATGACCGATACCAGGTACCTTAACAATCAGATTGCCTTTATTGGTATGCATTGTCTCATAACCTAAGGCTTTGACTTCTCTTTCATAAAAGTCAATGACTGCTTTTGTATATCCTGTAGGAGAATCAATTAAAAGCAGTTCTTTCGCAAATTCCATTACTTTTAAGGCGTTCATATGAATCCTCTCTTTCTTACTCATTATAACATCTAAAAAAGATCAAGCATATTATCAAGATAGATTTCTTCTCTCACATGAATTGAATATTCTGGCTTCACCATATAATATAACAGAAACTCTAATACAAGAGCACTGCCTAGACTTCTACCTTCTATCTTGAACTGTGTAAAGCCTAATGGCTTATAAATAGACTGTATGTCTTCAATACTGATAAACGAAGGATTATGCATGGCATGAGAAAAAAGATAACCTTGCTTTGCATTTGGTGCTTTACAAATATGATCAGGGATATCTTTACCTAAATTCTGTAAACTCACCGTTTCATAACATTTCTTTCTATCCTGACATCCTACATAACAGCATTCATTACATAAGAATTCTACTTTATCCTTCTGTTTGATTGTAGATAAGAGTTTTAATTTCTTATTCAAACGGAAATCAGGCACAACATGACGGAATTCTTCTCTTTCACATTCTTCTTTAAATTCATTAAAGTCAGTGATGACTTTAGTGGTAGAAGAGACAAAATAAAGCTGTTGATATTTCTCCATCAAATAGTGTAACAAGAGATCAGAGTGTACAATGACTCCATTGTTGCCTGCCTCATTAAACAATCTACATAATGTATTACATTTAGGATCTAAGAGATGTTCTTCTTCTAGCATAGAGTTACTAAAAGTAAGTCTTGCAGAAATATGATATGTTTTCATCAAGTCTAATACCTCACGAGGGTTATCTTCTCCTTCTCCTAGTCTTCCTCCACCCCATAAACAGTCCATTGGAGCACCATAAATAGAACCTATTTCACACCAGTCATAAAAATATTCTCTATGTTTATAAAAAAGAGGAAGGAATTTCTTATATAATTCATAGAATTCAAATAATCCTGGTAAGTGGTAATAAATTGTTTGATTCATCATTCTTCCGTTAATTCTTTCAACACTTTTCTTACATTATGAGCTGCATCTTCCTGTATCTCAATAATACGAGCTCCTCTAGACTTGGCTACTTCTCTTAAATCTACAGATATTCCTGTATGGAATGAACATCCTACTACTAAAAATACATCTCCTGGTTGTAATGTATAAACCATTTCATAAGCTAATTGATAATTTGGTGCTGGATCACCATAAAGAACTGGCTTATTGTATAAAGAATAGGCAATATCCATTTCATCATCAGCAGGAAGACCACCATGTAGTTCTAATGCATCGCTGCCTGCAAGTCTATGTAAGCCATCAATATTCATTGTGATAATAGGAATATGATACTCTGCCAAGGCATAATGTGCATCATTTGGTTTTGCGCCATTCATATTCGCTTTTAATTGTCTAATAACTTCATTGTATTCTTCGTGATGCCTTTGTGCATAGCTTCTAAATAGTTTTTCTCTGACATCCGGTCTTTCCATAAATGTAGGAATATTACTCTGCTTAGATATTCCTGCACCTGTAAATGCGATTATCTTCATAACATCATCTCCTTGTGACTTATTATAACACTTATAGGAGTCTTAATAAATCTTCTACCTTCTCTAGTATATAATCAGAATCACTCATATCCTTGCTTTCTACACTACCCCATTTTGCGAATGCAAAATCAATGCCTGCATTTCTTGAAGCAAGAAGATCTGAATAAGCATCTCCAATATAAATAACATCTTCTTTATTTAATCCTAAACGTTCCATACACAATAATAATGGTTCAGGATCCGGTTTATGTTTAGAGGTATCATCCTCCAGCACAACAACTTCCATATAATCATCTAGTCCTAAAGAAACTACATCAATATCATATTGTTTCTTATTTTTAGAAGAGACAACACTAAATCTTAACTTTTCATGCAATGTCTTTAATACGTCATCCATTCCTTCATAAGGGCTTGCCTGATATTCATTCACATATTTAACCCATCTTGCATATACTTCTTCAGGATTGTTGACTTCTAGTTCTTCCATGACCTTCATACCTGGATAAGAAGCAAAATGGTACACTTCCTCTAACGTCCAGTTTTCTCCTTTTTCTTCCTGAATAATCTTTTGTAACGGAATCATATTCATATCAAGTGTATTGACTAAAGTATTATCAATGTCAAAAATAAGGGCTTTATATTTCACTATTATTTCCTCTCTATTTCTATTACATAAGGTGCATTTTTTTTATTCATCATTTTAAAACTTGATACATTATATGTATGTGTATCTAAATCTGATACATAGTTATCAATCCATAAAGCTTCTTCTTTACCCTGAGGATGTCCAATATAACAAGTTATAAAGATGACCTTTTTCATATGTTCAACAGCTTTAATAAGAGTTCTTTGAGTAACATCAAGTGTTGTTGTGATATTATGATCTCCTTCCGGTAAATAGCCTAGATTAAAAATACCAATATCAAATGTATCAACATAATGATCAAAATTCTCATGAGAATCATGAATAAGATGTGCTTTGTCTCCTACTAATTCTCTTGTATGTATTAATGCTTCTTCTTGTATATCAAAGCTATAGACTTCCTTGCAGCATTCAATTAAAGCCTTTGTATCATGACCATTACCCATTGTGAAATCTACACCTATTTCTAGATTATCATATGTATGCATACGTTCATGAACATACTCTACCATACTTAACATAATTCTTCTCTCCTTTAAAAAAATCCGGCAAATGCCGGATTCATTATGATTTTAATGCAGGAAGGTCTCCTGTATAAAGACAATATTCTTCTAATGTCCAGTTATTTTCATACATGATCTTAGCCGCTTTTTTACCTACATAACGGAAATGCCAAGGTTCCTGTGTAATACCTGTAATCTTAGAAGTACCATCTGCAAAACGTAATACAAAGCCATATTTATGCGCATTCTTGCATGCCCATTTATATTCTGATGTATCACCAAATACAAGTCTCTTACCTTCATTGACACTTTCAGAACTCATATCAATACCAAGTCCTGTCTGGTGTTCACTTGCACCAGGTAAAGCAACGTGCTGAATTGCATAAAGCTCTCCCCACTTCTGCTTATATTCTTTGTAGATTTCATTCTGTTCACGATAAGAACGATAACCACTATTAATCATGATATAATAGCCTTCCTGTTCACCTGCTTTACGCATAGCAAGGAATGCTTTATAGGCTTCTTTTCTAAGTTTTGGATGATCACACTTTTTAGTAATATATTTCTTATCAGGTGTCACGAGATCAGTTGGTTTATAATCTGAAGGGAGATATAAGCCTTTCTTTACAAGTGTAGTGTAGCGAGCTGGATTAGTAATAGTATGTCTAGTCGCTTCCTTAGTAGAATCTCCAATAAAAGGATAAGACGTACTTAATACAGCATAGTTATAATTCTTACTTGATTTATAAGCTGCTTCATATTTATCTAAATCCTGGAATTTAAAACCAGAAACAGCCATATAATTCTTCATCTTATTATAGCTATAGCCTTTATCTAGAATATAATCCAAATCATCGCTATCCGCTGTTTTTAAGATTGCCCAGATCTGTTTTTCAGTAAAGCCTTTCTTCTTTAAAGTAGGAATCTGATCATCTAACATAGGTGTTAATGTGTCAACAACATCTGCAGATTTCATCTTCTTATGAAGAGACTGATACTTTTCAAAATCAGCATAATACTTAACATCCTTAGAATGCTTTAACCATGAATCAAGATGATCTAAATAATCATCATCAATGACCATCTTCACTTTGTCACTTGTTAGTTTTAATACAGCAGACTGCTGAGACCATGAATAACCCTTCATAGCCAATCTAATACGTGAAAAGTTAAATGTAATAACTAATACCAATACAACAACTACAGGAATAACAACTTTTAAGACGTTATCCCATCTTATTCTTCTACGACGTCTGTAAGGAGAATAATTATAATTTCTCTTTCTTCTTCTCATACTTGTTACCTCTTTCTATATCACAAGTAATAGTACCAAATGGCACATAATTTGTCCATAATACAAGAATATTATCTTATGATTTCACATAATTTACATATTAC
>NZ_DBPF01000090.1:4564-11316 GCF_002299355.1 Catenibacterium sp. UBA627 | reverse complement strand
GTCAAAAAAATGAAATTTATGATAAAATAATTCATGTGAGGTGAATATGGTGGAGCCAATTAAATTTTTGATTAATGAAAACATTTTAAACAAGATGAAGAAGTTTTATGACAGTCAGATGGTTCCATTTGAAAGCGAGAACCTTCTTTTAAAAGCTCATGCTATTGGCTGTGACATCGAAGTGACATCGGATTATGAAGCAAGCTTTTTAGGACAGAATGCGGTGCATGAAGCAAAGCATTGGTCTAGAAGTTTAGCAAAGAAGATTGAGCAGGAAAAAAACTCAGATCATTTATGTATGCATCCTCATATCGGGGCTGCAGAAACAGGATCTGCTGATTTTCTTGGGCCGCTTTGTGTTGTTGCATGCTATGCCGATGATGAAGCACTTGAGATTATTAAAAACCTAAAAATTGATAATGTCGATGATTTATCAAATCAGGAAATTATCAATTGCGCTAAACTATTAAAAGGACATCTCATTTCATCACTACTAGTATTAGATAACTCACATTATAATAAGATGATTGATAATGGAATCAACCAGGCGAACATTCGTGCCCGTTTATTTAACCAGGCTGTTGTGAACGTTCTTCAGAAAGTGAAGAAGAGTGTTGAATTCAAAGTTATTGATCAGTTCGTTTCACCTAAGACTTATTATAACTATCTAAAGAGCGAAGTTATTGTTGTAAAAGATATGATTTTTGAAACCAATGCTGATGAGCAATACTTAGCAGTATTAGCTGCAGAAATCATTTCTCGTTACGCATATCTACAATATTTTGCTAGTATGACAAAGAGCTTAAAGATGAACCTTGCTAGGGGGGCTGGCACTAATGCCGAAATCGTGGCTGTTAAACTTGCAAACAAGTATGGGGAAAAGATTCTTACAAAAGTATGTAAGTTGAATTTCACTAATACGAAGAGAGTTAAGGGAGCATTAAAGAAATTAAAAGAAGGCCTATAGGCCTTCTTCTTCATCTAGAGAGTCACTTAGTGATTCTTTTTTTATTTCTATTTCAAATGCTGGAATTTTACGATAAGAGACGCCGGCAATATCTAACATACGTTTAGCCGCTCTATCGCTTTCTGATCCTTTATATTTTTCATCTTCATAGACAATTTCTTTGATTCCACTTTGAATGATTGCTTTTGTACATTCATGACATGGGAATAAAGAAACATAAATGCGACAATTCTGCAATTTCTGAGTAGAATTAAGAATCGCATTGAGTTCCGCATGAACTACATAAGGATACTTTGTATCATATAAAGCCCCTTCTCTTACTGACCAAGGGAATTTATCGTCTTCACATCCACGAGGAAGACCATTGTATCCTACACCTACAATACGGTTGTCATTGTTAACGATGCAGGCACCTACCTGCGTATTAGGATCTTTTGAACGATAAGCAGAAAGTTTCGCAACGCCCATGAAATACTGATCCCATGTAATAATCTGCTTATCCATCATATTCTCCCCCTAATTCCTTGATCTTTTCTTCAAAGAAATCTGGTAGAGGTGCTTCAAAATACATATGTTCATTGGTTCTAGGATGTACAAAACCTAATACCTTAGCATGTAAATACTGCCCATGTGTGTTATCATCATTTCTAAAGCCATATTGAGGATCACCATAAACTGGATGACCAATATATTGCATATGAACACGGATCTGATGTGTTCTACCTGTTTCTAGACGACATTCAATAAGTGTCATATCATCATAACGTTCTAATACTTTAAAGTTTGTAATCGCATCTTTTGCATTCTTGCTTGTGACAGCCATCTTCTTACGATCTTTGCTATCACGTCCGATAGGTGCCTCAATACGACCTACATTATGATTAATAACACCATGTACAAGTGCCACATAACGACGGACAACTGAATGTTCTTCTAGCTGTTTAGATAATGAACGATGGGCATTATCATTTTTTGCAATCATTAATAAACCGCTTGTTTCCTTATCAATACGATGAACAATACCAGGACGTGTAATACCATTTATTGCTGATAAATCATGACAATGATAAAGTAACGCATTGACAAGTGTTCCTGAATAGATACCTGCAGATGGATGAACAATCATACCTGTTGGCTTATTGACGACAATCACATCTTCATCTTCATAAATAATATCTAAAGGAATATCTTCAGGTCTGATTTCTGTGCTCTGAGGATCAGGTAAAGTGACCTGGATGACATCCTCTTCTTCTACCTTATAGTTAGCTTTTTCAACATTATCATTAACAATAACCTGTCCTGCTTTAATCCATTTCTGAATCTCAGTACGAGAACGATCAGGCATATGATTCAAGATGACTTTATCTAAACGCAAGCCTTTTTCTTCTAATTTTGGTGTAATTGATTGTATTTCCATTGTTTATATTCTCCAATTCCTAAATCTAAGATGATTAATAAAACACCTATTACAACACCCATATCGGCAATATTGAAAATAGGAAAATCATAACCAAATACAAAGAAATCTAAAAAGTCTCTTACATAATGAAAAACAACACGATCATATAGATTTCCTAGCATACCACTAAATATAAGCACAATTCCAAATCTTAATAAGACCTGGGATTTATCACTCTTGATAAAATAATAAATAAGCATAATACCAGCAATAATAGAAATTGCATAGAAAAGAAAGAAACGACCTGAAAGCATTCCCCATGCTGCACCCGTATTATGAATATAAGTGAAATAGAAAAAGTTTTTAATGACTTGATAACTCTGCCCTAACTGCATTGATTCATTGACTACAAGTTTAGTTACTAGATCGCCACCTAATACAATAATAAATGTGATCAAGTATAAAAAACCGTATTTAAAATTCATTTTTTTCATTTAATCATCCTTTCCTCAACGATTATAGCATGACTTTAAAAGATATAAAAGAAAAACAGGCTTTATGCCTGTTACATACAGTATAAGATAATGCATAAAAAGTGAAGGACACTACCTAGTAAGATCCATAAGTGCCAGATACAATGCATATAATGTATTTTTTCCTGTAATCCATAGAAGATTGTACCAATTGTATAAGCGACACCACCAGCGACTAATAGATAGATACCATTCATGCCTACAGTTCCAGGTAATAAATTAAACTTAAAGACGATACACCAGCCTAGAATAAGATAACAGGCCATAGAAAATTTTGCGAATTTATTAATGTCATAAGCATTTAATGCAATACCTAGAATTGTGACAGTCCATACTATACCAAATAAAACCCATGCCCAGAATGGATCAGCCAGTCTAACAGAACATAATAGTACTGGTGTATATGTACCAGCAATTAAGACAAAAATACTACAGTGGTCCATAATCTGGAATACCTTCTTCGCCTTAAGTTTAGGAGATAAGCCATGATAAATTGAACTCATTGTATAAAGAACAATCATAGAAACACCATATACAATACCAGAAGCTAAACCATAACCATTATGATGTAAACATGAGAATATAATACATAAAACAAGTGCTGCAACACCAAAAGCAGCCCCTACAATATGCGTTACCATATTAAATATTTCTTCACCGCGAGTATAATCAGGTAATTCACGGTCATCTAACTTTGTACGTTTCATTTTAATCACCTCTTGTACATCAAGAATATCATATCTATTATTTGATGTCAATACATCTAGTTTTATAGTCTAGGTGTTATCCTTCGTATGTGTTCCATTGTCTTATGATTTGATGTGATTCTAACTCATAGAGTGTATTAAAGACAGCTGTCTGGTTTCTCCACAATTCCTTATCTACATGAAAATGACCAAAATACCAATGTGTGTAGTTTGTATTTTTCTGAATATCATTCAAATAAGTAGTCAAAGGCATTTCTTGATAAACATCGCCTTTTATATGAAATTGTTTAATGGTTGATAGAAAATAAACCGTTTCATCCGGTGCTGTATGTGTAATAATATAATCCACATGATCTCTATTACTTAAATGTTGTAATCCATTCTCATACTCTTTTGTATTGGGCATTTCAGCAGGCCACCATGACACATTTTCTTTACGAAATGGCTTATCAATAGAATAACCACCACCAAAAGTGAAGAATGTTTTTCCTTCTATTATATAGATTTCTCCACGCATCAAATGAATGAGATTATGACGTAGTTTATGAACATATCCCCCATTCCATACTTCCATGGGATAACTATTAAGCTTATTAAAGTTCTCATGATTGCCATCAACAAATAAAACAGTATAGGGCTGAACACTTATAAAATCATAAAATGATTCTTCTGAAGAATACTTCTGCTGGAAAAAACCTATTCCAAAATCTCCACATACAATAATAATATCTCCTTCTTTTAATACAGGATCTATCTGTTCAAGCCATTTAAATTGATTGCCATGTATATCACCTGTTACATAAATCATAAATTCATCACCTCCATACCATTATATATTAAAAAGCCATCAATGTAGATGGCTTTTAGAATTCAACAGGTTCATATTCCTGAAGTTTTGCAAGATATCCTAGTTTTGACAATGCATCTTGAATTTCATCAAGTCTCTCATCTGTTTCAGCACAGATTGTATGATAATGATATCCACTTGTCACTGTCATTAAAGAAATGGATTTCCCACATTTTAAATTATCAAGATATTTCTTTACATCTAAACGAGATGCAATATTAAGAGGTGCACGTACAATATGATAAGCCTTATGATATACAAAGATATCTTTGACATAACCACCTAGATCCACGATTGTATTGAGCTCATTTTCTATATCTGCATCTGTATGCTGCATTTTGAGGACTCTTTCCACCATAGCAGAATGACGTATGATATATCCTTTATTGGTTGCTTCTATAACATGATTATTAGCACGAAGAAGTGCGACATCATTCACAATAACCTGACGTGAAACCTGAAGACGTTTCGCAAAATTAGAAGCAGAAATCGGTGTATCACTTTCCATCAGTTCTGTAAGGATGTAGTCCCTTCTTTCTTTACCAGTCATTTAGTCTCTCCCATTGATTGCATGAAGGTTCTTTAATGATAGATCTAGAATCTTTGCAGAGTGTGTTAATGCGCCACTTGAAATGAAATCTACACCCATATCTTTTACTCTATTGATGTTTTCTGCAGTAACATTACCAGAAATTTCGATTTCAGCACGTTTATCAATGTAATCAATAGACTGTTTTAATAATTCAGTACTCATATTGTCAAGCATGATAATATCAGCACCCGCTGCAACAGCTTCTTTCACCATATCAAAAGTTTCTACTTCAACTTCAATCTTTCTTACTGATGGAGCATAATCTCTTGCCATCTGTACAGCCTTAGTAACGCTTCCTGCTGCACCAATGTGGTTATCTTTTAATAAAACACCGTCAGTTAAGTTATATCTGTGGTTGCTTCCTCCACCTACTTTAACAGCATATTTTTCAAAGATTCTGTTATTTGGAGTTGTCTTTCTTGTATCAAGTAACTTAATACCTGTACCCTTAAGAAGATCTGCAACCTTACGTGTATAAGTTGCAATACCTGACATTCTCTGTAAGTAGTTTAATGCAGTTCTTTCACCTTCAAGAAGAGTTCTCATATCACCAGTTACTTTAGCTAGTAATTCTCCTTTATGGACTTCATCACCATCATGAGCAAAGAAGTGTACATGCACATCTTCATCTAATAATTTGAATGTTCTTTCAAAAATCTGAAGACCAGCAATAATACCATTTTCCTTACAAATTAATTCCACTTCACCTAGCTGTGCAGTTCTCATAACACTGCATGTAGATACATCTTCACTTGTAATATCTTCACGAAGAGCTGAAAGGATTAGTGGGTCTACATTTAATTTTAATGTTGTCTTATCAAACATACTTGGGGCCTCATACTTTCTTGTCATATCTTTTGCGGCTCTTTTAGCAAATACTAAACTTTCTAATAGTGAATTACTAGCAAGTCTATTTTTTCCATGAACACCATTACATGCCGTTTCACCAACAGCATATAGATTTTCCATAGATGTTTTACTGTTTTCATTGACTTTTACACCACCCATGAAATAGTGCTGGGCTGGTACAACTGGAATACATTCCTTAGTCACATCATAGCCTTTATCTAAGCAGTACTGAACAATATTAGGGAAATGTTCCTTTAGTTCCTTTTCACCAATAGGTCTTAAATCTTCTAAGACATAATCAGTGCCATCTTTTTCCATCTGTTTCTTAATTGCATCAGAAACTACATCTCTAGGTAATAATTCATTAACGAAACGATTACCATTCTTATCATATAATAATGCACCTTCACCTCTGACACTTTCGGAAATAAGGAAACGTCTTTCATTATCTTTACTATAGAATGTAGTTGGATGAATCTGTACATAATCCAAATGTTCTGTTTCAATACCATACTTCTTAGCTAAATCAATAGCATCACCTGTTAAATGACGGTAGTTAGTAGAATTCTTATACTTACCACCAATACCACCAGTTGCAAGTACAACAAAGTTCGCATAGATATCATGTTCTTCATCGCCTTTGCGTACTCTACCACCAACGCACTTACCATTCTTTACAAGAAGGTCTGTTAAAGTTACATATTCTTCAATAGTGATATTCTTTCTTGTTTTTACTTCTGCATAAAGCTTACTCGTGATTTCTTTACCCGTAATATCTTCATGATAAAGAATTCTGTTAGTAGAATGAGCACCTTCTTTTGTATATTTAAGGTTTCCTTCTTCATCTCTTGCAAAATC
>NZ_DBPF01000090.1:2197-4502 GCF_002299355.1 Catenibacterium sp. UBA627 | reverse complement strand
TTCTACAGAAAGAGGATTATTTTCATAATGTCCAGCTCTTAGTGTATCTTTAAAGAAAGCATGATAATCACTTTCATCCTTAAACATACAAATACCACCCTGTGCAAGAAAGCTATCACTTTCTTCTACACATGACTTAGTAATCATATGAATATTAAGGTTTCCAGGTAATTTAAGGGCACAATATAATCCTGAACATCCAGTACCTACAATAAGAACATCTGTTTTTTTAGTCATTTTTAGTCATCTCCTATTTAGCAAGTTCAAGCATTCTCTGTAATGGTGCTTTTGCCTTATTCATAAATTCTTCATCTAAGAATACTTCATTTTCACCAGTTTCTAATACATGAATAATCTTTTCTAGTGAATTAAGTTTCATATTAGGACATACCTGAGTTCTTACTACATTATAAAGCTTCTTATCAGGTGCCTGATTTAGGATTGTGGCATAAACGCCATCGACTGTACCAACGATAAATTCTTTAGCATCATTTCCAACAATATAATCAATAATACCTGATGTACTTCCAATATAATCGGCTTCTTCTAATACTTCAGGCTTACATTCAGGATGTACAGCCACTAAAGCATCTGGATGTTCCTTCTTTGCATTTAATACATCTTCCTTAGTCATGATGTGATGTCTTGGACAGAAACCATTATTTAAAATGATATTCTTACCTTCTACCTGAGTTGCTACATAGCTTCCTAAGTTCTGATCTGGTACAAAGAAAATATTCTTATTTGGTAATTTATTAACGATTTTAACTGCATTCGAACTAGTTACACATACATCACTATAAGTCTTGATTTCTGCAGTAGAGTTGATATAGCATACAACAGCTAAATCATCATACTTTTCCCTCATTTCTTTGATCTTTTCTATAATCACCATATGAGCCATTGGACAATCTGCATGTGCATCTGGCATATATACATGCTTAGTAGGATTAAGTATCTTAGCACTTTCTCCCATGAATTCTACACCTGCAAATACAATCTTATCAGCATCTGTTTCTGCTGCTTTTTTTGCAAGATAGAATGAGTCACCAATGAAATCAGCCGCTGCCTGTACATCTGCATCCACATAATAGTGAGCCAATATAACAGCATTCTTTTCTTCTTTAAGCTGCTTGATTCTATTCATCATATCCATAATTTAATCCTCTTTTTCAAACTTTTCCTAAATTAAGCGCCTATCTCTTTTTACGCTGTGCCTATGCTATCATTGTTATTGACAGATGTCAAGACACATATGTTGACATTGCAAAAGAAATAAGTTCAATTAATATTACAATATCCCTGAATGTAATAGATTACATATATTTTCAGGATGAAAATAGACTCATTAAAGCAAAAAAAGATTATAACTATAGTTACAATCTTTTTAGATTATTTTTTAACTTTCTTTCGCACATTCGTCATATATACTAATCAATAGAGCTATCATATTCTTACTTATTTGAATATGTTTTCCAAATGGATTAATGACAATACCATTTACTTCTTCTAAGTTAAGCACTGATTGAAGAATGGATAATATTGACTGGTTTATTTGAACATTACCACTCGATCCTTTATGCATTTCATTTGTTGACGTAAATACGCCCATCCACTCATTCCCCTTTACATCCTTCACTGTTTCTAGCTTAAGCTTCACATCATGATCAAGTGTAAAAGTATCACCAATACTTATACTATTTAACTGCTCTTTTGATAAAATTGAGTGCGTTGTGATATAAGGCACTACTAATTCTCCACCCTGTTCAATACTTATGAGTAGGGTTTTCATGAACACCAGCATTCCATCCTTATTATTCTGAACATAATATTGGTCTATCGCATCTTCAATCATCTTATTACTATTTGGAAAATCATCTTGGTTAGAAAGAACATCATTAAAATCATCAAGAACAATTCTCATATCTTTATTAATACGTTTTCTACATTCAGTTATTAACCATTCAGGTATTCCATAATAGGCTTCTGCAATACTTCCAGTAATCGCCCCAAGTGTATCTGTATCCCCACCTAGAGATACTGCATTTCTTATAGCATCTTCAAAGTCCTTGGCTTCAAGAAAGGCAATGATTGCTTCAGGGACTGTTTTTTGACAGGTTTCATCCATATGATAGCCTGGTCGAATCTCATTAAGTGTTCTATTCAAATCATAATGAAATTCATTTTCAATATACTTTTTGATTTCTTCTTTTGATGAACCATTTCTGGCCATAAATATCGCACTCGCAGTCGCCTCTGCACCCTTAATACCTTCTGGATGATTATGAGTTACATTTGCAGTTGC
>NZ_DBPF01000090.1:0-2132 GCF_002299355.1 Catenibacterium sp. UBA627 | reverse complement strand
GATACTCTCATGGCAGAACCATTTCCATAACTATTATAAGGCTCGGGATGACGGGCTGTTAGCCAGCGTCTAAAATAACCTCCGTATCCTGCATGAGGATATCTTCTACCCCATGATTGCATACTTGATATAACTGCATCTTCGATTTCTTTGACTGTTACATCCTGCCCTACTTTAAGTAATGCCTCACATACTGCAAGAGTCATGACTGAATCATCTGTAAAATGAGATCTTCTACTAAATAATTTGAAATCCTTTGTTTTATCTCCTCTATCAAATTCAAATGGACTGCCAATAATATCTCCTAAAATTGCACCATACATAATATATTCCTCCAATCTTTTCTTATTACAATATCAGTATAAATGAGGAGGAAAGATATATGGTCGCTTTGAAGGCGACATTTAAAAAACGTCGATACATGAAGTACCGACGCCATTTATGCTCCAAGAGTTTCATTGGTATATTTGAATAATGTGATGTTGAGTTCCATAATATCATATTGTTTATCGATGATTGCTTTTTGTACAATTAAATCTACTTTACTGCTTGGACTAAATGCCCAATCCGCTCTTGCAAGTAGATCTTTTGATTCTTCTAGATTAAGGTGTAATGCGATACATAATGCAAATACAGTTTTCTTTTTAGGATGATAGTTCTTATTGCATTGAATTTTAGAAAAAAGTTTTCTATCTAGATTGGCTCGTTTCCATACGTCTTTATTATCCAAATGCGCTTTGTCTATGAGTTCAAATAACTTATCATGAAATGAAGGGCCAATATTTGCAAGCTGATTTTCTAAAGAAGTATCCGATAAATGTAGAGATGATTCTTCATGAAATGTAGAGTTAAATAAAGAACGAAGACGAGCACTTCGTCTGTAGCTTAAAGGATACTCATTGATATGACTTTCTTTAACATAGTTTGCATCAATATAAGAATCAATCTCTCCGACAATTTGGCTGGATAATTGAAAAGAGGTTTTATCAAATACAACTAAAATGATTTCTATTTCATGTTCTGTCAAAAACTGACTGAATACAGATACTGCAATATGCAAAGCCTTATCTTTTGGAAATTCATACACACCTGTTGAAATAAGAGGAAATGCGATACTTTGACATCCTAGTTCTATTGCTTTTTGTAGAGGTAAACGATAACATCTTTCTAGTATTTCAAGTTCATGATGATTTCCATCAATCCATACAGGTCCTACTGTATGAATAATATATTTTGCGTTGAGATTATAAGCTCCAGTGACTGCAATCTCTCCTCTTTCAATGGGGCCAATAGTCTCTCTTTCTGCAAGAAGCGCTTCTTTTCCTGCTGCTTCATATATCGCCAGATCTGTGCCACTGACACATTTTGGTTTTGGATTTGCTGTATTAACAATGATATCAGCTTCTACTTTTGTAATATCGTTTCTTACTATCTTAAATGCCATAGTATTACCTCTTATTTTTGATTTGTGTCTTCTGTATAAGTGAATACAATTTCTTCTGCAAGAATACTTGCTTTAACTATCATTAAGCTATCATAGATATTTGATTTACCCAGTAAATTCATACCACCATGCCATACGTTTGACTTAAACGGCTAATGCCTGCTTTATCATAAATAGAATTGACAGATACAACATCAATGATCCCTGTTAAGGTATTCTTACTACCATGTAAGACCCCTATGAGATCTTTTCTTTGTTTCTCTTTCCCTGAGTTTGTCTTATACATAGGCAGGTCTTCGTTTAATTCTAAAAAGTGATGTGATTCATCTACCCATTGATCAATAAATGAACCACTCCGCATAATAATGAGTGTATTGATTTTCCTTTGAGAAATCAAATAACTAGATAAAACTATCTTACCAAATGCAGGGGCTGCATTAAGAACGCCATTATCATAGCTTAATAAATCAAATGCAGCAGTAAGATGTTCATCTCTTAATTTTCCAGTAAATGATACATTAATAGGTTTTCCTTTTTCTCTCTTATCAATACTTTCATACTCAATATTTGATGAATCACACTTATTGAGGAGAGTTTCTAATACCTCTTTTGGAATTTTTATATAGTCGTTTATGTCTTCCCCTAAATAGAGAGTTTCTTTATAACATCTTCACTATAGAAGTTTTCA
>NZ_DBPF01000086.1:0-2658 GCF_002299355.1 Catenibacterium sp. UBA627 | reverse complement strand
TCGGAGGTGTAAACCGTTAGTACGACTGGGCAGTTACAAGCCCATGACCTTTAGGTCGTGGGTAGTTGACGAATGTTGTCTGGAAATAGACTGAAGCATCGATGTTCTTGAATAATACAGTTGCGATTAGACTCATGCATGGACACATGATACAAACAATCATACATGAGATTGCAAGAGTAATCACAATAGGACGATCTGTAGGCTGTACAAAACAGAAAGCAAGCTTATGAGCTAAAGAATCTACAACAAGTAGTTCTAAAAAGAAAGCGACAGGCCACATGATAATCATTTCGCGGAAGGCAAGTAAAAAGACCCGGTTTGTCATCCCTCCGATATTTAATGAGATGTTGAAGAGAATCATGACATACACCATTAAGAATGACATCATCGCAGTAAATAATAAATTTTGTTTAAATGTTTTAGGCATTGGAAAAATGCTCCTTTCTTGAAATTACATAAAAAAACAACACTTAATATAAGTGTTGTTCGTTATCAAGCTATGCTTGTGCGTTTCCAATAATACCCTAAATCAATATTCTTTTTTTGCATGACTTACTTTAATATATTTTAAGAAATATGTCAATAAAGTATTTTTTCTAATATTTCTATAGCCTGTGGTAATTTATCTAAATCGATAGAAGAGTAGTTCATGATGAAGGTATGTGATGTATGAGGTATATTCTTAAGATAGTAATGAGAAATAGCTCTTAGATGGATTCCTTCTTCTTTTAATTTATTGATAAGTGTTTCATCAGACATATGTGTATGAATCGTAATAAGGAAATGAAGACCTGCATCTTCCTTGGAAATAGTAATCATATCCTTTAAACTACTTTCTTCTAACATCTTCACAATCGCATCACGCTTATTATGATAATGGTTACGTAATTTAGTAATATGCTTATCAAAACAATGCTCATTAATAAATGATGCAAGAGTATATTGTTCGAAGTTAGAGACTGTACAGGCATAAAAAGAGAGCTTCTTATTATAGCGTTCTAATAAATGATGAGGAAGCACCATATAGCTAATACGAATTGTAGAGGCAAGAGTCTTAGTAAAAGTATTCATATAAATGACTTTTTCACTTAAATCAATACTTTGCAGGGCAGGAATAGGCTGTCCACTTAAACGTAATTCACTGTCATAATCATCTTCTATAATATAGCGATGTTCCTTTTTATTTGCCCATCCAAGTAATTCATAACGTCGAGATACAGGCATAATAATACCAGTTGGGAAATGATGAGAAGGAGAGATGTGCGCAATATCTACATCTAAATCTTCTAATTGGTTGACTAGTATTCCCTGCTCATCCATATCTATAGGAACACATTTTGCTCCCAAACTAGAATAAACATCTAGTATTTTATTATAACCAGGATTCTCTACGGCATAGACAAGATCTAAACCTAATAATTGTACGAGTAGTCCATATAAATATTCAGTACCCGCACCGATAATGATTCTTTCAGGTTCAACATCCATATTTCTGAATTCTTTTAAATGATGAGAAATCGCTTCTCTTAATTCATAAATACCACCTACTGGAGGATTAACCATTAGTTCTGATTGGTGTTCATTTAATACGTCCTTCATAAGTTTAGACCATGTAGTGAAAGGAAACAAATGGGCTGGTGTCTGATTAGAAGAGAAATCACACCAATAGGATTCTTTCTTAATAGAAGGTTTATGAATCATCTTGGCAGGAATAAGGGGTGTCTTATTATTAATAGGAGATACATAAAAGCCTTTCTTAGGTAAAGAATAAATATATCCTTCAGCCATTAACTGCGCATAGGCATTCTCTATTGTAATAATACTAATACCTAGATTTTTCGCAAATGTACGCTTAGAAGGTAACTTCTCATCTGCTGTCAGATGTCCCTCTAGAATATCATTTTTGATAAATGTATATAATTGCTGGTAGAGAGATTTATGGTTATTTTCATCGAAACTATATGTAAGCATAGATACATCCTTTCTTTTCTAACCATTATAGCGTAATCATTTGAAAAAAAGAAGAAAACAGCATAGAATAGTCATATTAATGGAGGATAATCTATGGCGTTAACGGCTAAAAGAATTACAGAGAACTTTAAGGAATTAGAAGATCTTAATAATGAAGCATTTCCTAAGGAAGAACGTGTTTCTATAGAAAGAATGATTGATTTATCTCATACAGGTATATCCGATCTTTATGGTGTTTATGATGAAGACACATTTGTAGGTTTCTTTATGACAATGACATCTGATACATGTGTTTATTTGTTCTATCTTGCAATCTGTTCATCACTTCGTTCTCGTGGGTATGGAGGACGTACTTTAAAGTTGATGGATGATCTTTATCAAAGGCAGATTGTATTGGATATGGAACCTTTAGATGATCAAGCAGATAACTATGAACAGCGTTTAAGACGTACTAAGTTTTATGCGAGTCATGGCTACCGTTCTAGTGGGTATCATTTATTCTATTGGAATCAGACATTTGATTTATTATGTACAAGAGGTCCTTTCCTGAAAGATGACTTTATTGAGATTACTAAAGAACTTCAAAGAGTTGTGGATGAATCAGGAGAAGGGGACTTTCATCCAAAGATGTTGAAGGCATCCTATGATATTCTAGATATTATTGACTTATAAGAACCGAAAGGT